>CAZUHO010000046.1:4787-6407 GCA_964620725.1 uncultured Dehalococcoidales bacterium | reverse complement strand
GAGCCTCCAACACTGCTGCCCAGGGTCTCTATTCCAAGTACGGATTTGCCAAGGTTGGGGTGCGCCGTGGCTACTACTCCGATAACCGGGAGGATGGGGTACTGATGTCTCTGGAGGATATTACCTCAGTCCCGGTTCAGGAAAACCTTCAGCGGTTAAAACAGGCTCACCTTGGGAGGTGGGGGATAGCTGCCTACAATGCCGACCACTTCCCCAGCTCAGCCAGGCAATAAAGCCCCTGTTTCAGAAATTGGGCCAGGCGCTAAACTTAGGGGCTATTGACAAATAATAAAAAATGCCGATAATACGATGCATACGTATAAAAGGGCACTTTATAGGATGGGGGCGATTGAATGACTAACTTAGAAAGGGGGGAGCCTAAGGTAAGAATCCGCCCCATGGAACACGAGGATGTTGACAGTGTTTTAGCCATTGACCGCAAGATTACCGGGGTGCGGAGGGCGGTTACCTACACCGAACTTATTACCGGAGACCTGGGTGGGGTTCTTGCTCTGAGTATTGTCGCTGAGGTTGATGGTACGGTGCAGGGCTTTATTCTGGCGCGTCGGGCGTATATCGGGGAGCCTACCGAGGTGGGGTTGATTCAGATGTTGGGCGTTGACCCTGACTATCAGCGCCAGGGTATTGCCACCAAGATGGTCGATGCCTTTCTGGATACCTGCCGCTCCAAGAATCTCAGCGCAGTGCGGATAGTTATTAACGAACGTGATAGCCAGCTAGAGGGCTTGTTTAAGCATTTGGGCTTCCGCCGTGGTGAGTTTATAGATTACACCAAGACCTTATAACTTTGGGAGGTACTTATAATGAGCGCAAATAATGAGCGCAAAGGAAGGTAAGGTAAATCTGCGGCGCATGACCCGCGGCGATATTGATGCCGTCTTAGCTATCTACAAAAAAATCAGAGAGGAAAAGTTACCCGGCATTAAGCGGAGCCGTCTTAGCTATAGAAGCGTCATGACCTATGAAGAGGTAGCCTCTACTGACCCAGGAGGTCCGCTTGACTTGAGTTTTGTCGCTGAAGTCAATGGTCAGGCCGTTGGCTTTATCTGGAGCAGGTTAGCCTACGTGGGCATACCAATTGATGAAGTGGGCATCATCCACATGTTGATTGTTGACCCTGACTATCAGCGCCAGCGTATTGCCGGCAAATTAGTTAATGCCCTGCTGGAGCACTGTAACTCTATAGGTATTAAGACGGTGCGCGCCGTCGTTGATGAACGTCATTGGGAACTCAAGAACTATTTCCAGGGTCTGGGCTTCCGCCGTAGCGAGCTTGTCATCTACACCAGAACCTCTAAAGGTTAAGCAAACGGGTTTATCAACCTCGCCCTTAGATGCTTGACTGCCAGTGTTGTAATAGTGGCACGTAATAAAACCAAGAGGAGGTAGAAATGCCGTCTTATTTCAAGGCTCTAGCCACAATAGCTGTTTGGGTCCTGTTTATTTTCGGTTTGCTGAGATTACTGATAGGTCTGGTCATGGCTTTTTCTTCGGGACCAGAGCAGGCAGCAATACAATCATATCTTGATTTTGCCGTTGGCGTTAGTAGTCTCACCTTGTCGGTAGTTGTCATGAGATTAAGGCAGGGGATGAAATAAG
>CAZUHO010000046.1:0-4687 GCA_964620725.1 uncultured Dehalococcoidales bacterium | reverse complement strand
TAGACGTCTCTAAGGGCGGCGGGAACCCCTCTCCCTATTTCGTTACCCCTTCCACTTAAGGGCGGTGGGCGGGAATAGATATAAAATTAGTGGCTGTGTTTCTGTTTGTAATCTAAATCTGCTACACTGTTTATGGCACACTATGAAGAAATTTGCAAGGACTATATCCGGGGTTACCCCGGTGGCGGTTATGACCCTGCCCTTGAAGTGCCCGGGAAATTGCGTCTATTGCCCTTCTTATTCAGCTATTCCCCGAAGCTATACCCCCGGGTCGCCGGCAGTGCTCCGAGCTGTAAAGTGCGACTTTGATGCCCGGAAGCAAATCAAGGTTAGGCTGAAGGCTCTGGCGGAGATGGGGCACCCTACGGATAAGGTCGAGCTGATAGTGATGGGGGGTACTTTTCTGGCTTACCCGGTGGACTATCAATATCAGTTTATCAAGGAATGCCTTGACGCCCTGAATGGTGAGGAATCAGCCGATCTGGAAGAGGCAAAGCGCCTCAACCAGACGGCAAAACACCGCTGCACCGGGCTCTGCATTGAGACCAGACCGGACTGGTGCCGCCAAGAGGAAGTAGAGCGGATGCTTGAGTTCGGCACCACCAGGGTGGAGCTTGGGGTCCAGACGCTGGATGACGAAATCTATAAGCTGGTGAGGAGGGGGCATGGGGTTGAGGAAGTGGTCATGGCTAGCGCTCTGCTCCGGGAGAACGGCTTTAAGGTGCACTACCACTGGATGCCGGGGCTACCCGGCTCAACCCCGGAGCATGATTTAGAACTATCTGAGGTGCTATTTGATGATTCCCGCTTTAGACCGGACGGCTTAAAATTATATCCGACAATGGTGGTTGAGGGCACTGAGCTGGAGAGGTGGCATCAGGAAAACCGCTACCAGCCCTATGATACCAAGACCTTGATTGACCTGATGGTTGATATTAAATCTATCGTGCCCAAGTATGTCCGGATATCGCGGGTGATGCGGGATATACCACCCAGTTTTATCACTGCCGGCTGCAAGAACTCGCTGCGGGGGGTTATTAAGCAGCAAATGGAGCAGAGGGGAATTGAATGTAAGTGCATCCGCTGCCGGGAGTATGGTCACCGGGCGCGGGATGGCTGGGAAATAGGCGAGCCCCGGATGGTAAGGATGGACTATGAAGCATCAGGGGGGAGGGAAATCCTTCTCTCCTTTGAGGACGGGGCGGAAACCCTCTTCGGGCTTTTGCGGATGAGGATTCAAACCAAGCCAGTGGAAAATTCGGCTATGATAAGAGAGTTACATGTCTACGGTCCTGAGGTTCCTCTTAGTGAGCAAAAAGAGGAAGCGGCTCAGCATAAAGGACTGGGTAAAGCCCTGCTCCATGAGGCGGAGCGAATAGCCAGTGAGGAATTTCAGGCAAAAAAGATGCTCGTCCTGAGCGGCGTTGGGGCTAGAGAATACTACCGCACTGAGTTTGGCTATAGCCTGGACGGCGACTATATGGTCAAGGCTCTTTCTAGTGGCTCTTCAGGAAGTCAATAGCCCACTGGATGGCATCCTCGTCTTCTTCAAGCTCATAGTCTGGGGTTAATCCTTCGCCTTCGATGAGACGACCGGTGGGGGTGAACCAGCGGGCGGTGGTGATATATAACCCTGAGCCGTCTTTAAGCGGGCGCAGGATATTGACACTGCCCTTGCCAAAGGTTCTGGCGCCAGCAATAGTGGCACGGCCGTAGTCTTGCAGGGCTCCAGTCAATACCTCGCTGCCGCTGGCACTATAACCATCAACCAGAACCACCATAGGCAGGTCGGTAGTTATCTGGCTGGTCTTGACGGAGTAAATAGTATGCTGCCCCTGATTGTCCACCATGTCCATCACCACCCCCTCATTCAGGAAGAAGCTGGTGACGTCAATTACTGTATCCAGTAAGCCACCGCCATTGCTGCGCAGGTCAAGGATAATGCCGGTAGCCTCCTGGGTTATGCTCTCCAGCACCGGGGCTAGCTCTTGAGCGGTGCGCTCGGAAAAGTAGCTAATCTCAATATAGGCGATATCCTCCTTCATCTCCGAGTCGACGCTGGGCAGCTCAATCTCAGACCTGATTATCTTAATCACCTCCGGCTCGGTCTCTCCCTGGTGAAGGACGAGGAGGGCAACCGGCGTCCCCTGAGGACCCCGGATATTGAGCACGGCCTCAATCAGACTCATCCCTTCGGTGGACTTACCGTCAATTTCCAGGATTACGTCGCCGGCCCTGATACCCGCCTGTTCTGCCGGTGAATCGGGGATGGGGGCAACAATTGTTATTTGCTCGTCCTTGACTTCTACATAGGCGCCAATGCCCTCGAATTTTCCCTCTATGCTCCTCGTCCATAGCTCGTAGGCGGTGGTATCAAGGTAGGAGGTGTAAGGGTCATCCAGCGCCTCCACCATGCCCCTGACCGCTCCCTGGGTCAATTTGTTGGGGTCAAGCTGGTCCCTCTCCACATAGTCCTGAAAGATTATGCTCCATGCCTCCTCAACAATATCCAGGTCAGGCTCGGGGGAGGTTTTTACCCCCAGAACACAGCCCGCCCCGAAGGATAGGGCGATAGTAGCCGCCAGTAAAATGGTTACCGCTATAATCTTTATTGTTTTTGTCATTGGACTTTCTCTCCCTTAAAGCGCTTTAAAAGAAGGGTGCAGGGTGGTAGCCATCTTAGTTATTAGTGGTGACGGCATCTACCATCCTGATAGTGTCTTCAATATTGGTGAGACTGAAGGACAGCCCCAGCTTTCTTAAATCGTCGTAGCCCAGCTCCATAAAAAGGCGGCGCCCAGCCACCCAGCACATCTCGTCGTAGAGGGCTGGCCACGCCTTCCCCTGTCGCTGGACGCAGAAGAGGATAAAATCTCGAACTACCGGATCGACTGTTTCCATTCTGGCTTCGTTGAAAGTTTGAAATCCAACCTTAACTATATACCGAAACTGGCTGACTGACAAACCTGCTGGGAGGCGTTGGCCTTATCTTTTTAGCCGTTGTTATCCTTGATTAGGGGGTTTTACTCCCCCTCTCTCAGCCCCAAAGCTGAAAGGAGGTTAGTGCGGAAAAGGCCAAGTAAACCTGTAAGCCGAGTTCTGTACCCCGACCGAGGTCAGGGCGGTGACCATCTATCTAGCCCTGATGTTGCCATCAGGGTCAAGCGACCAACCCGGGGACAGGCCGGGCGTCCTTCAGTCCCTCTATTTGGTCTTGCTCCGGATGGGGTTTACCCAGCCACTGATGTCACCATCAGCGCGGTGAGCTCTTACCTCACCATTTCACCCTTGCCCACTAGGGCGGTGTGTTTCTGTGGCACTTTCCGTAGGGTTGCCCCTCCTGGGTGTTACCCAGCATCCTGCCCGGTGGAGCTCGGACTTTCCTCCCCTTCAAAGAAAGGGCGGTCACCCGGTCTACTTGACCTAATTATAGTGTAGTATAGAGGTGGCGGTTAGTCAACAAATTATGCCAGGAAGAGGATACGCCCGCAGCTGCTGCATTTTACCAGCTTGCCACCCCTTGCCTGTTGCAACTCAGTAATCGGCAGTGATATCCGGCAGCCCCGGCATATCCCCTGCTCCACCCTGGCTACCGCTGTCCCCTTCTCTTTTCTGAGTCCCTGATAGAGCTCAACTGCCTGGGGGGGAATCTCTTCTGAGAGAAGCTGTCGCTTTTGCCTGAGGTCGGAGAGGATGGCTTTAAGCCGCTTCACGTTCTCAGATAGCTCCTGCTGCTGGCGCTGCCACTCTGCTTTCATACCCTCCAGCTGCTTATTTGTCTTGGCGATACCGGCCTCAGATAGCTCAACCTGCTCCATTATCTCCAGCGCCTTCTCCTCTAGCTGGTTGCGCTTGGTTTTGAACGCCTCAACTTCGTGCTGGAGGTTGGTAAGCTCCTTCGGGTTCTTTACCCTGCCGCTGAATAATGTCTCTTCGGCGGTGGCGAGCTTGGTTGAGAGGTCTTCTATCTCCCATTCTGCGGCGTGCTGTTTTCGCCTTAGTTCCTCAAGCCGCTGCTGCTCCTGCTGGAGATGGCTCTGGAGCTTGAGCACCGCCTGGCTTTCCCCCAGCTGGCTCTTAGCCAGGCTCAGCGCCTGCTCCTGGGAGTCAATCTCTAGGTCAAGCTCCTGAAGCTCATAAAGTTGCTTGGCAGCGTTCATTTTTTCAGCCCATTTTACAATGGCTGTACTTTAATATCAAAAAGTGACAAATATCGGTAGTCATCTTAGAACATATGTGCTACTATAGGTAGACGAAAGGGGGAGGTATGAGGCTACTGAAGCTAGCTGTAGAGATTCGGCGGTGGGACCTCGCTGCCCATACCATTGTCTTAGCTACCGCCCGACTACTGAAGAACGGAGATAGACCACATGCCAGCAGGAGCAAGGGGAAAAAGAGGCAAAGCAAAGGGCAAAGCGGGCACTCCTAAGCCTGGCTTTTACGCCAGGGTCCTTGACGAGGCAGATCAGCTCGATTTTGAGCTGGCTTCTGGTGTTGAGGGGATTGATGGTGAGATTGCCCTGCTGCGCCTTGAGATAAAGTCTCTCCTTAAGAATAAGCCGGAGGATGTCAGGCTTATTATGCAGGTGACTAACGCCCTGGAGAGGCTTATCCGGACGAGGTACAAAATTACCAAAGAGGAGAGGAAGGGGTTGAAGGAGGCGATAGGTAATGTCATCAGGGACAT
>CAZUHO010000045.1:0-6418 GCA_964620725.1 uncultured Dehalococcoidales bacterium | reverse complement strand
TGTCGGAAAAAGTAGTGCTGGCTTATAGCGGCGGCTTAGACACCTCGGTAGCTATCAAGTGGCTTAAAGAAAAGTACAAGCTTGATGTTGTTGCCCTTAATGTCAATGTCATTAGCGAGCGGAACTTTTCCGCTGTCCGCAAGAAGGCACTTAGTATTGGGGCGGTGAAGGCGGCGGTGGTGGATGCCAGGGAGCCCTTTGTTAAATATTTTGTCTTCCCGGCGTTGCAGGCGGACGCCATCTATGAGGGGCAGTACCCTCTGGCTACGGCACTGGCTCGTCCCTTAATGGCCAAGTTGCTGGTGGATACCGCTGCCAAGGAAGGGGCTAAGGCAGTAGCCCATGGCTGCACCGGCAAGGGGAATGACCAGGTGCGCTTTGATGTGGGCGTGGCTACTCTGGCACCCAACCTTAAGATTATCGCCCCGGCGCGGGAGTGGGGCATGAGCCGGGAGGAGACGATAAAATATGCCCAGCGCTATGGTATCCCGGTGCCGATTACGGTAAAAAGCCCCTACTCCATTGATGAGAACCTTTGGGGGAGGAGTATTGAGTGCGGTGTCCTGGAAGACCCCTGGGTTGAGCCGCCGGCGGATGTCTTTGCCTGGACGAAATCGCCGGCTGATGCCCCGAATAAGCCCGCCTATGTGGAGATTGGCTTTGAGAAGGGCATACCGGTTAGCCTTAACGGCAAAAAGATGGATGGGGTAAGCCTGATTCAGCTCCTTAATCAGCTGGCTGGGGAGAACGGGGTAGGCAGGGTTGACCATGTGGAGAACCGGCTGGTGGGGATAAAGTCAAGGGAAATCTATGAAGCCCCGGCGGCTACGGTATTACTCCAGGCGCACCAGGCTCTGGAGGCGCTGACCCTGTCTAAAGACCAGCTCCGCTTCAAGCAGAAGGTGGCTGTTGAATACGCCGACCTTATCTATAACGGTCTCTGGTTTAGCTCGCTCCGGGAAGACCTGGCGGCTTACGTTGAATATTCCCAGCGTTTTGTTAGCGGAACGGTAAGGATAAAATTGTTTAAGGGAAGCTGTAGCGTGGCGGGGAGGAAGTCGCCTAAATCGCTGTACAGCCATGGCCTGGCTACCTATGACAAGGGCGACGAGTTTGACCACTCCGCCGCCGTTGGCTTTATCCGCCTCTGGGGGCTGTCGGCACAGACTCAAGCCCAGGTGCAGGGTAAGAAGGCGAAGAAGGGTGGTAAATGAGCCAGATACGCGGACGTTTTAAAAAGGCAGCCGATAAACTGGCAGCCGAATATACTGCCTCTATTCCCTTTGACTGGTGGTTATACCCCTATGACATCGCCGGCTCTATCGCCCACGCCAGGATGCTGGCAAAACAGAAGATAATTTCATCCAAAGAGGCGGAAGCGATAATCAAGGGGCTGAAGTCTATCCAGAAGGAGATAGGGCAGGACAAGTTTAAGTTTAAGCCGGAGCTTGAGGATATACACATGGCAATTGAAGCCCGCCTGATGGAGAAGGTGGGTAAGGTGGGGGGCAAGCTCCACACCGCCCGTTCCCGAAATGACCAGGTGGCTCTGGACCTGCGCCTCTTTGCCCGGGACGCAATCTCAAGCACCATCGCTGAGTTGAGAGATTTTCAGCATGCCCTTATTAGTCTGGCTGAAGCCAGTAAGAAGGTGATTATCCCCGGCTATACCCACCTTCAGCCGGCGCAGCCGGTCCTGCTGGCTCATCACCTGCTTGCCTATTTTGAGATGCTCCAGCGTGATGTTGACCGCTTCAGCGACTGCTTCGAGCGCACCGATGTTATGCCGCTGGGCAGTGGCGCCCTCGCCGGCGTCGCCTATAATGTTGACCGCCAGTTTTTAGCTAAAGAACTGGGCTTCAGCCGGGTAAGCCGGAACAGTGTTGACGCCGTATCGGATAGGGATTTTGTAATTGAGTATGAGGCGGCGGCGAGCCTGTGCATGATGCACCTCTCAAGGCTGGCGGAGGAGATTATTCTCTGGTCTTCCGCCGAGTTTAACTTTATTGAACTTGACGAGGCTTACGCCACCGGCTCAAGCATTATGCCCCAGAAGAAGAACCCCGATGTTGCCGAGCTGGCTCGGGGTAAGGCGGGGAGGGTCTACGGCAATCTGATGGCGCTGCTGACCACGATGAAAGCCCTTCCCCTCTCCTATAACCGGGATATGCAGGAGGATAAAGAGGGCTTCTTTGATACCGCGGACACCCTGCTCTCCACCCTTGAGGTATTTAGCGGCATGGTCAGGACGCTCAAGGTAAAGGCAGAGAATACCCGTCGGGCTTTGGAAAAGGGCTATATTCTAGCCACCGACCTGGCTGACTACCTGGTCAAAAATGGCGAAGCCTTCCGCACCGCCCATGATATTGTAGCTAAACTGGTGAGTTACGCTATGGGGAAGGGCAAAGCCTTTAGTGAGCTCAGCATGGCTGAATACAAGAAATTTTCCTCCCGCTTTGGCGAGGATGTCTACTCCATTACCGTAGAATCGTCTATTGCCGCCAGGAATGTCGTTGGCGGTACTGCCCCTAAACAGGTGGCGAGGGCGCTGGCGGCAGCCAAGAAATCAATTGGAGCCAGGGGTGGGAACTAAGCCCGAGATAAAGCTTGCCCCCTCTATCCTCTCCGCCGATTTCGCCCGCCTCGGCGAGCAGGTTGTTGAAGCCACCAAGGCTGGCGCCGACTATATTCATGTTGATGTTATGGACGGGCGTTTTGTTCCCCAGATAACCATCGGCGCCCCGGTGGTAGCTGCCATTCGTAAATGGACAGACCTCCCCCTTGACGTCCATCTCATGATTGAGGCACCGGAACGTCATATTTCTCAGTTTGCTGAAGCTGGCGCTGACATTATTACCGTTCATATTGAAGCCTCCCCCCGTATTCAACAGCTGGTGCCGGCGATTAAGGAGCTGGGGGTTAAGGCGGGGGTATCTATTAAGCCGGAAACACCCGTAGACACGCTTAAAGAGGTTCTTTCCTCCCTGGACTTGGTCTTGGTGATGACGGTCAATCCCGGCTATGGCGGGCAGCCCTTTATCGAGTCAACGCTGGATAAGATAGCCCGCCTGCGTGCCGAACTTGACGAGAAGGGTTTAGCTGCTGAGCTGGAGGTGGATGGCGGCATCAATGCTGAGACTGCTCCCAGAGTAGTAAAGGCGGGGGCCAGGGTACTGGTGGCTGGTGCCGCTGTATTTGGTTCAGGGCAGACGGTGGCAGAAGCCCTTAAGAAGATGAGGGCGGCTCTACCTTAGCCAGTTTATGCTGGTTGCGCAGGCACCTGGTGCACAGGTTCATCCGTTTTGTCTTCCCCTCTATGGTGATGGTGACGGGGTGAATATTGGGCACCCAGCGGCGCTTGGTATGCCGCTTAGAATAGCTTACATTATGGCCGAAGCGGGGTGATTTGCCACATAAATCGCACTTCAATACACTCTCTCCTTTGACTATTTAGCAAATTTACGGTAGAATTTCGTCCATAATATTAACACAGGCGGGCGAATGTGACAAGGAAGACACAGACCAAGTCTATATCCGGGCAAGAGCTAAGGGAAATGTTTGCCGCCGCTACTGGCTGGCTGGAGAAGTGCGCCGCCGATATTGATGCCCTTAATGTCTTTCCCGTTCCTGACGGAGATACCGGGACTAATATGCTGCTTACCATGCGTTCCTCTCTGGAGGAAGCCAGCAGCACTACCGACAGCTCCGGTGCTTCAGAGGTGGCTCAGGCTATGGCTAGAGGGGCGCTGATTGGGGCTCGGGGTAACAGCGGGGTAATCCTGTCGCAGATCTGGAACGGTCTGGCTCAGGGAATAGAAGGTAAGGAAAAGATTGCGGGTGGTGACCTGGTTAAAGGGCTGCTCCAGGCATCAAAGGTGGCTTATAAAGGGTTAAGCAATCCGGTAGAGGGGACTATTCTTACCGTAATGAGAGAGGCGGCAGAGGGAGCCAAGGCGCATGCCGATAATTCCGGCGACGATGTGGTCTCAATCTGGGAGGCTACGGTTGATGCTGCCCGGGAGTCGGTGGCTAATACCCCCACCCTCCTGCCGGTACTGAAGGAGTCGGGGGTGGTGGATGCTGGCGGGCAGGGTCTATACACCATCTTTGAGGGTGCCCTTCACCACCTTAAGGGCGAGGCGGAGCAGTTGAAACTGCGCAAGCCCTGGCTGGTTGCCTCAAGCGTGCCGCTGGCGGCTAAGGCTCCCCATATGGTTGGCGCTGGGGCAATACCCGAAGTGCCCTACGGCTATTGCACCAATTTTGTGATTAAGGGACATGGGCTTGACCCGGATAAGCTCAGGGAGAAGCTGGAGAAGAGGGGACAATCGGTTATTGTAATTGGTAATAATTCGGCGGTCAGGGTTCATATTCATACCTTAGACCCCGGCGAGATTATGCACTATGTCGTCTCCCAGGGTACTCTGCACGAGATAAATATAAACAATATGGATGAGCAGCACCGGGAATTCCTGGAGATGCAGAAGGAGAGGATGCCGGCGGTTGATATTGCTATTGTGGCGGTGGTGGTTGGGGATGGCCTGAGCAATGTTTTTACCAGCCTGGGGACAACAGCTATCGTCCCCGGCGGGCAGACAATGAATCCCAGCACCAAGGACTTGCTCCAGGCGGTGGAAGCAGTGCCTTCGGAAAAGGTTATTATTTTACCCAACAATAAAAACATCGTGCTTACCGCAGGTCAAGTTCAATCATTGACCAAGAAGACGGTTAAGGTGGTGCCGGCAAAAACAATCCCCCAGGGGGTGGCGGCACTCTTAGCCTTTGATTATGAAGCTGACCTGGAAACGAACGTCCAGAATATGGACGAGGCGATATCAGTGGTAAAGTCTATTGAGGTTACCCGCGCCATACGCTCAACGCGGCTTGGCGGCTTTGATATAAAAAAGAAACAGGCAATTGGCTTTTTGGACGGAGACCTGGTGGCGGTGAGTGATAAGCCTGAGGATGTTCTTGGGGAGGTGCTGGCTAGGGTGAATCTGGGTAAGGCTGAGGTCATTACCATCTACTACGGGGCTGATACCACGCCGGCTGATACGGAGCAGGTTGTAGCCGGTATCCGTGAAAAATACCCCAAGCTTCAGGTTGAGGTAATTAAAGGCGGTCAGCCTCACTATAATTACATGGTTTCTGTGGAGTAGGCGTTATTATGGCGGTAAAGATTATTACCGACAGTTTGGGTGATATACCCTCCGAGCTAGCCAAGGAGCTGGGAATTACCGTCATCCCGCTTAATGTTCATTTTGGTACCCAGACCTTCCGTGACGGCGTTGACCTGACTGCCGAGCGCTTCTACGATAAATTAGTTCACAGTAAAGTCTTTCCCACCACCACCGTGCCCTCCCCCGCTGTCTTTGTTAATGCCTATGATAAGCTGGCTGAGGAGACCGACGAAATCGCTGTGATTGCCTTCTCACGTAAGCTCGGTGCCAGCTATGATACCGCTGTGGAGGCTAAGGGGCTGATGAAGGGCAAGTGCCGGGTGGAGGTGATTGATTCACGGTTGGCGATTATGGCGCAGGGGCTGGTAGTTATGGCTGCGGCTAAGGCAGCCAAAGACGGGGCTAAGCTTGATGAGGTGATTAGTCTGACTCGCCGCAATATCCCCCGAGCTGATGTTCGTATGGTTTTTGATACCCTTGAATACCTTAGTCGGGGCGGGCGCATCGGCAAAGCCCGCACCTTTCTCAGTTCGGTGCTTAGGGTGAACCCCGTCCTCGGTATAAGGGGTGGTGAGGTCTATCCCTTCGCCCGGGAGCACTCACGGACTAAGGCAGTTGACTACCTATATCACTTTGCTACCGGCTTTTCCAGTATAGAGGGGATGGCGGTGGAGGATGCCACCACCCCCGATGAAGCCGATGAGCTGGTTGAGCGGATTCGTTCCAAGTTTCCCCAGGAGACTATCTACAGGACAAAGTTTGGCTCGGTAGTAGGGGCGCACGTTGGTCCCCATGTTCTAGCAGTATCTATATTAGGCGACAAGGGGTAGTTGTCGGGCAGTGTCAATAAATGCTGAGCCTCTGCGGAAGATTCTCCAGCTTGAGGGGGAGAAGGGCTATCTGGATTCAGCGGTAATCGGTGGTCTGGACAGATTCCTTAGCCGCTGGACAGGTCAGGCCGTACAATCAGTAGCCAGCCCCCAGCTTTTGCGCCAGTTTGAGCGACTTAAGTTAGTTAATTCCAACTATGCCTCTTTGACCAAGCAGCAGCGTAAAGAATGGGTGAATAAGGTTTTTGCTTTTTTGCCTGAACTGGAGCGGGTTGAAGCCGGGAAGGTTGAGGTCAAGCCGCCCCAGGAAAAAAAGGAAGAAGAGGTTACCCCGCCCCCGGTTAGCCGCCGACGCCCGGCGGCAAAGAAGCGGAGAGCGGCAAGCGGGTCTATTGATTCTCCCATTAC
>CAZUHO010000044.1:0-6455 GCA_964620725.1 uncultured Dehalococcoidales bacterium | reverse complement strand
ATGTTCCCGAGCCCTGGGAGGGGGTCTCCCACGGTGAATTCGAGGTCAAGTGCGGGGCTAACGCTGACCGGAACACCCCCACCTATTTCGACAACGTCCGCGTGCCCAAGGAGTGGGGGATACAGGGACCTGAAGCCTGGTTTCTTTTCACCAGCGCCGTGTCCGCCCCCATGTCCCTGAATGCCGCCAACGCCATTGGTACTCTGCAGGGGGCTTTTGACCTCCTGGTTGAGTATACAGAGGGAAGGGTGGCTGGAGGTAAACCGGTCAGCCGGCACACGCACGCGGCGATGATACTGGGCGAGATGGCAGCCTTTTTGTCCGTAGGCAGAGCCGCCATTCTGGAGCTTGCCCACCAGTATGACCGGATGGATATCTATGGCATGTGGAACACGGAGAGCATGTTTGCTAAAGGGCATGCCGTGCATGCCTATATCACCCGCACCGTACCCGACCTGGTCTCAAGGGGCTTGGAGCTGATGGGCTCCTTTGGCCTTGTCCGGGAAAATGGTTACGAGAAGTATTACCGCGATGCGGTAGTGCTAAAAATAGTCCTGGGTGGCTCACACCTGGGTTACTTTGAGACCTGCAAGCAGTTCTATGACCTGGACTACTCTGCATTCGGCCCGGGAAAGCTCAAGAAGCCTGCTTGAGATATAATAAACAGGGAATCTCAAAATTTTTTGAGAGGGGATGAAGCTATGAACCTTAAAGGAAAGGTAGCTCTTGTCACCGGAGGAGGCAGCGGTATAGGCACTGCCATCGCTGAGCGATTTGTCGCCGAGGGAGCCAAGGTCTGTATCACCGGACGCCGCAAAGAAATGCTGGAAAAGGTAGCTAAATCACTACCATCGGAGTCAGTAGTGATATGCCAGGGAGATGTGTCAAAGGAGGAGGATGTAAAGCGCATGGTAGAGACGACGGTGAAGTTTGGCGGCAAGCTGGATGTACTGGTGAATAATGCTGCCATAAACAAGCCAGCCCCCATCGTTGAGCTTGACCCCAAGATGTGGCAGGAAGTTATGGGGGTGAACCTCACCGGTCCTTACCTGCTCATGAAGGCGGTAATACCGCATATGCTCAAAGAGGGTGGGGGGTCTATCATAAATATTGCCTCGCTCGGTGGAATGCGCTGCCTGCCCGGTATGCCGGCCTACTGCAGCTCAAAAGCAGGCCTGATTATGCTCACTCAGCAGGCGGCACTGGACTACGGGCGTCACAACATCCGCTGTAACGCCGTGTGTCCCGGAGGTGTCAAAACGGAGATGACCAAGAAGGATTTCGGTCAGTTCGGCGAGATGCTTGGCATAGAACCCGACGCTTTCATTGACCAGATAGCATTGGAGATACCCATGCGCCGCTTCGCCGCTTCACCCGAAATCGGCGGCCTTTGCAGTTACCTGGCCAGCGATGATTCATCATTTATGACCGGAGCTGTTATCACCATTGACGGCGGAACTGCCGTTGTCGATGTTGTAGGAGCCTCAATAATGGCATCGCTCAGGAGAGGAGGTATCGTCGATTAAGAATACGAATCTGGAATCTATTCAGGTGATTAAAGAGTAAAAATTATTAGAAAGGGGGAATGGGGAAAGTGGCTGATTATTATAAGAACTTGGTACAGAAACCGAAGTATGAGGCGCGTACGGAATTTGATGATGTCAAAGGCCGGCAGTATCCCACCATGACCTTTATGAGCAATGAGCTCGTGCCGGGAAGCAACGTGTACATCGAGATTGGCTGGATATATGCTATGCCCGACCCGAACCCTCATATACCCGAACATTCTCACTCCAACTCCGACGAATTCGTCCTGCATATCGGCTCCGACCCTAAAAATCCCGAAGACCTCGGCGGGGAGATAGAGTTCGTGGTGGGGGGCCAACCGCTTAAAATCAACAAGACCTCAGCCCTCTACGTACCAGCGGGAGTAGTACACGGCCCCCTGACCTGGAAGAGCGTTACCCGGCCGCACCTGCAGATGACAGTAATAATGGGTGCCGGCACCCTCGCTGAAGCGGCACCAGCCGGATACGGCGGGCAATAAAATAATAGGGTTATACCCGTATTAAAAATCGTATATTGAGCCTCCTGATAGGAAGATAAGGAGAAGTTATGGCACGAGGCTATATGGGAAAGATTTTATTTGTGGATCTTTCCAAAAATGAGCTAAAGGATGAGGTGCTCGACGGAAAGCTTTGCCGCCAGTTCATTGGAGGCTATGGTATCGGCGCCAGAATCCTCTTCAGCCGGCAAAAGGCTGGCGTTGACCCACTGGGCCCAGACAATACTCTGGGCTTTCTTTCTGCCCCATTTACCGGCACCCCGGCACTTTCGGGTACAAGGCACACCGTGGTGGCTAAATCACCCTTGACCGGCGGGTGGGGTGATGCCAATTCGGGTGGTTACTTCGGTGCTTACCTGAAGTTCGCTGGCTATGACGCCGTATTCTTCACCGGCATATCAGAAAAGCCTGTTTACCTCTTTATTAATAATGGCAAAGCTGAGCTGAGAGATGCCGCCCACCTGTGGGGGAAGGATACCTTCCAGACCGAAAAAATACTCAAATCCGAATTGGGCAGTAATGTCGAAGTAGCCTGCATCGGCCCATCGGGGGAGAACCTCTCTCTCATCTCGGCAATTATAAGCAAGACCAGAACCGCAGCTCGCTCCGGTCTGGGCGCGGTGATGGGCTCAAAAAAGCTCAAGGCAGTGGCGGTGAAGGGTAACATGAAGGTTCCTCTCGCCGATGAAGCAAAGGTTAAGGCGCTAAGGAAAGAGTACCAGGCTAAACTGGGAGGACATATTGAATGGCTAAAGCCCTTCGGCACGCCTTTCCTCGTTGACATCGGTGTCCAGAATGGTGATTCGCCGGTTAAAAACTGGGGAGGGGTGGGGGTTGTTGACTTCCCCGATTTTGCACCCATCGCCAAAGAGGCTGTGATTGAGCGCCAGTTAAAGAGGTACGCCTGCTACCTGTGCCCCATCGGTTGTGGCGGGTACATGAAGGCAGGGACCGGGGAGTATAAATATGAGGCCGGCGCCCGCCGACCGGAATATGAGACAATCGCCATGCTCGGCACCAACTGTCTCAATAACAACCTTGAATCGATAATCAAAGCCAACGATATTTGCGACCGCTACGGGCTTGACACCATCTCCGCCGGGGCTACCATCGCCTTGGCTATTGAATGCTTTGAGAAGGGACTTATTACCAAGGCAGATACCGATGGTATTGAAATGACCTGGGGCAACCACAAAGCCATCGTAGCCATGACGGAAAAAATGGCCAAGAGGGAAGGTTTCGGTGACCTTTTAGCCGACGGAGTAAAGGTAGCCGCGGAGAAGATCGGCAAGGGTGCCGACCAATACGCCATGCATATTCAGGGGCAGGAGCTTCCAGCACACGACCCCAAACATGCCTTCAACTATGCAACCAGCTACCGGCTGGACCCCACCCCGGGTCGTCATTTTGTGGGCTCTGAACTTTCGGACGGACCCAACCATCCCTCAGGGCTGCTGCCCAAATTCGACCTGAAGTCCTTTGCCGGCAGGGGAGAAGCTCGTAAGATAGGCAACAACTTTCACCAAGCTGTGGTTTGCACCGGGACATGCCTTTTCGTTTACTGGGCTTTTCCCAGCGTTGACCCTATCGCTGAGTTCATGCAAGCGGTTACCGGCTGGGAGGTAACTAATGACGAGCTGCTTGAGGCCGGGGAGAGAATCTCCAACCTCAGGCAGGCCTTCAATGTTCGCGAAGGTTTGAACCCGCTACAGTTTAAAGTCCCCGAGAGGGTACTCGGCCAACCGCCTAAGCAGGAGGGCCCCCTGGCCGGGGTAACCATTGATGAGGACACCATGATTAAAGAATACCTTGCATCTGTGGACTGGGACCTCAAGACAGCCAAGCCGAGTAAAAAGAAACTACAAGAACTGGGCTTAGAAGACGTGGCTAAAGCACTTTGGCCTTAGACGATAATGCTCATATTAAGGAGGGTACTGTCTATGTAGAGAAATAAAACCGAATAATGAATAAAATAGTCTGAAAACTCAAAGAAGGGAGGATGGTAGTGGTGAAGAGGTTATTTCTAATCCCATTGATAATCACGCTAATGGCATTGACAGTAGCACTTGTTGCCTGCCCGTCCCCAACAGGGGAGGTCCCCGAAGAGATTCTGATAGGCGACACCGTATCCTATACGGGTCCCTACGCCGTTTTCGGCGGCGTTGCCAGCTGGGGGACAGAAGCGGCTTTCGAGGATATCAACGAACAGGGTGGAATATATGTAGAAGAGTATGGAACCAGAATACCGGTCAGATGGATAGTCCGCGATTGCGAGAGCGACCCCCTTAAGGTGGCGCCTCTCACTGAGGACCTGATTCTCAGCGAAAATGTGGACTTCATCGGCGGTCATTTTGAGGTGCCCACCCTGCGCCAGGGTACGGCCATGATGGCTGACGAATACCAGATCCCCGCTGTTTTCGGAGTCGGTACCTATGAAGCCTGGTTAGGCATGCGCGATGCTGCCGCCACACCCTGGAATTACAGCTGGGCGTTTGGCTTCTCCATAGGCACCCCGGCTCAGGCAGGAGACTTCCGGGCAGATGACCCCGGATATCTGATGATGCCCACCTGGTTTGGCGCCCTCGATGCCTTCGCCGCAGATACCAACAAGAAAGCGGCCGTCTTTGCCTTTGATGACCCGGATGGCCGGGGCTGGTACCTGGGATTCACCGGGGCTGTCGCCGAGCAGGGCTATGAGTGTTACCGCGCCGAAGACCAGTTTGGCATATACCCTCCCGGAACCACCGACTTCACATCCCTGATACAGGAATGGAAGAACGCTGGCTGTGAGATACTTTGGGGCAACTGCCCCGCGCCTGATATCGGAACAGTGCTGAAACAATGCCAATCGCAGGGCTTTGAGCCCAAGGTAGTCTTTGCTACCAGGGGAGCCATGTTCTATCAGGAGATAGTATCCTGGGGCGGCGATCTGCCCAACGGCGTCGGTATGGAGGTTTACTGGACACCAGACATGCAAAATGCCGTCGGCATCGGTGGCGAAACCCCGCAATCGCTGGTCGCCAGGTGGTATGAAGCGTCAGGAAACGAACCAGTACCCCAGGGCATAGGCTGGGACTATGCCGTAGCCCAAACAATGTTTGATGCTATCGAGAGGGCCGGTACTCTGGACGCGGATGCGGTCTGCCAGGCTTTGAATGAGACCGACCTGATTACTATGTGGGGCCGTGTCGTGTTTGAACAGGATACGCAGTTCCAGCGGGTGCCGTGCCAGTTCGGCCAGTGGCAGAAAACGGATAACCCCTGGGTATGGGAATCACCTACAGTCTTTTCCTATAACGACTTCATGCCGGCAACGGCTGGCTTGATTTTCCCCAAGCCCTGGGACTAAGCCTATTATCAGCAAAGGTTAAACAGGGCTTGGGCTCTACGCTAGCCCGAGCCCTGTTCGATAGACTTGCGTGCCGACATGTTTGTCCCGGCCGGGTTCAACTTAAGACACCCGGTCGGCGATAGGCATTCGTTTCTGGTCGGCGTGTGCATACTGATAGAATTAAAAAGGGATGTTGACATGGAATCAGCGATTCTTTCCGTAGCCGGAATGAGTAAGCGCTTCGGGGGGGTGGCGGCGGTCCGGGACATAAGTTTCAATGTTCAGGCAGGTGAGGTGCTGGGCCTGATGGGCCCAAACGGTGCCGGCAAGTCAACACTATTAAATCTCATATCTGGTGAACACAAGCCAGACTCTGGAACAGTGGAGTTAAAGGGACATGGCATCATAGGTCTGTCCAGGCATAGAATCTGCCACCTTGGTATTGCTCGAACTTATCAGATTCCTCAGCCCTTTGTCAATTTAACGGCTCTGCAAAACATCGCAGTGGCGGCAGAATACGGCAGAGGCCTGGGCAAAGATGCCGCTGAGAGTGAGGCTCTCCAACTACTTGATATGGTGGACCTTCTAGAAAAGAAAGACGTTTTGGCTAGAGATTTGGCAGCGATAACTCTAAAGAGGCTGGAATTAGCTAGAGCTCTAGCTGCCAGCCCAACGCTACTGCTGCTTGATGAAGTGGCGGCGGGCTTAACCGAAGAGGAAATCCCAAGGATACTAGAGATACTACAACAGGTACGCGAAATGGGCATAGCCTATATATTGGTCGAGCATGTTATGAGAGTAATGACCAAGGCAGTTGATAGGATTATAGTGATGGATAAGGGGGCGAAAATCGCCGAAGGTTCTCCCAGTGAGGTAATGGGAAACAGAAAGGTAATTGAAGCCTACCTGGGTGAGTCGGAGTAAACGGGAGTTGTTAGTTGGCATCAAGCCAGAAAATGCCTAAAGAAACATTGCTGAAAGTTAGCCATATAGATGTATTTCAGGGGAGCTTTCAAGCCCTCTGGGATGTATCTCTGACGATAAAACCGGGAGAAATTG
>CAZUHO010000043.1:0-6456 GCA_964620725.1 uncultured Dehalococcoidales bacterium | reverse complement strand
TAGTCACCACTGCACAAACATCGGCATATCTGCTGTTCCATGCGTACGTTGCAGTGTGCTAACTCTTGTATCAGGTTAAAGTCTAGCCCTAATTTTAGGCTGACATCAGCACCGGGAAGAAAACCTGCCAGGCTAGCAGCGCCTTAGCCGTGAGACTGAGAAGGATATATACCTTTTCGCCATACAGATAATCCCGCCAGGGACCTACCTTCTTGTACTGCAACACCATGTTGACAGCAAAGCAGTTAAAGAAAACGAACAGCGAGGCAATGATGCCATAGACGAACCCGGGCGGCGATACATTGAGTCCTGGCGCCCAGACGTAAATCACGATCGCAATCCACGGGATGATGCCTGCAAAGCTGCCGAACCAGAACGGCAGCCAGCTTGGCTTACCTGGTTTTTCATACTTCTCCTGCAGTGCCCCAAAAAGTATCATACAAGCGTTGATGCTGAAGATGGCTAGTAAGGCAGCAATGTCGCTGATGCCGGTGATCTGAGAGATTAACACGATCATAATTGAAGAGCTAAAGAAGTACTCGATCCAGCGCCCGTAGTTACGGTTCTGGAGCAGATTACGCTTGTACCATGGAAAGACGGGAGGCGAGGCGATGATTAGGAGAGCGCCAGCCGAGATTGCAAGGAACGCAAAAACGCCCCAACCGGTGGAGATATTAAACAGGTGGTGAAGCTCGGGTGCTGTCCCTGGCGGCCCGCTCATGAACGTGGCTGTCACCGGAAGAGAAAAGTTGTTGGTAAGTACCGCAATCATAATGGCTTGTACTGCGAGAATCAGGCCGACAACGATATTCCAGATACGTAGCCGGCCAAGTCGCCGTTCGCTGGATTGGTCAATATCCATATTACGCCTCCTATAAGAAGAGCTGATGGACAAACTTCTTGCTTCTAACTACCTCACCACTGCACGAACATCGGCATGACAACGTGCAGATAGTTATCTGCCCCCAGCGGGCGGATAACGCCGGGGCTTGATGGATTAGTAGCCTCCAGGGCTACCTGAGCCTCAGGCAGGACGCTCAGGACATCGGTGAGGTACTTGCCGTTGAAGGCAATCTTCGCCTCCTCCCCCTCAACCTCGGCATCAATCTCGCCAACATCGTCGCCAATCTCTTCTGACCGGGCGGAGATTACCAGCTTGCCCGGGGCTATCATCAAGCGGACGATGCCACTGCCATCACGGGCAAAGATAGAGGCGGTCTTGGCTGCCCTTAGGAAATCACCAACGCTGACCACGGCTCGGGTGGTGTAGCTCTGGGGGATGAGCTGGGCATAATTGGGGAAGGTGCCCTGAACCAGCTGGGAGACCAGCTCAATATCCTTGAGGCGGAATAGAGCCTGGCCCTTACTGGGGTTCACTGTTATATCCACCGCCTCCTCCTGCTCCGCCACCAGCCGACTTAGCTCAGAGAGGGCTCGCGCCGGAATAATGGCTTCGCTCTCCTGACTGACGGCGTTGGCAAGGGGTAGCTTATATACGGCTAACCTAAAGCCGTCAGCCGCCGCCAGTGTCAATGAATTCCCCTCAAACTTGGCGTCAACGCCGGTGAGGACGGGGCGGGACTCCTCGGTGGCAGCGGCAAAGGCGACCTGAGTAATCCCCTGACGCAGTTCTTCTACCTCCAGCTTGGTAGCGATACCATCAGTCACCTTGGGTATTGGCGGAAAGTCCTTGGCATCAATCCCGCTGATTCGCGCCTCAAAGCGGGCACACTTCAGCCCCAGGGTCCTGGTCTGGGGGGAAAGAGCAATGTCAACCTTCTCGCTGGGCAGGGAGCTGACAAATTCGGTGAGAAGCCGGGCGGGAACAGTGATTGCCCCTTCTTCCTCCACCTTGGCTCCAATCCAGCAGCTGATAGCCATCTCCAGATTGGTGGCAACTAATTTCAGGCGGGACTTCTCGGTAGCTAAGAGGACGTTATTGGTTATGGGAAGGGTGGTTCTGGTAGCCACCGCCCTCCCCACCACACCAAGTCCTCGATTTAGATTTTCCTGAAGACATGAGAGTTTCATGGTACACCCTCCAACATGTTTACTGGTAGTGAAGGTAGTATATACCAATAATTATCTTTACTCAAGGCTTATTGTGCCGCTTTTGCCGCCACTTTTTTTGACCAGCCTGATATTCTCTATTCTAATACCCCGGTCTACCGCCTTGCACATATCATAGATGGTCAGGGCGGTAACAGCGGTGGCGGTGAGTGCCTCCATCTCCACCCCGGTCTTACCCATACTCTTAACGGTGGCGGTAATCTCCACCGTGCTCTTTGCCTCATCAATACTGAACTCAACCTTAATATCCCCGATAAGGATGGGGTGGCAGAGGGGTATTAAATTAGGCGTCTGCTTGGCGGCCATTATGCCGGCAAGCTGGGCTACCGCCAGTACGTCCCCCTTTGCCATGGGACCTTTCTTTAGCCGGGCAAGGGTTGAAGGCTGCATCCTGACCATGCCCTTAGCCACCGCCTCACGCCGGGTATCAGGCTTCCCCGAAACATCCACCATCCGCGGGCGACCCTGCTCATCGATATGGGTCAATTCTCTGGCGGCTACCTTCTTCTCTGCCTCACCCTGGCTGGATAGGCTGTTCGCCCGGTCATGGGCTTCCTTATGGAAGGCATTTCTGGCATTCTGGTCAATCCACTCCCACCTCACCTTGCGCTGGCTGACCGCCCCGTCCACCTGCTGCCACAGGTCGCGGTTGGCACGCCGCTGCCACCCCGAAGCCATGCAGCCAAAGAGGTACTGGCTATCGGTATATACCACCACTTCGGCACCGAGCTTGGTCTTGAGAATACCCTCAAGGGCAGCGGTAATCTCCATGCGGTTACTGGTCGTTTTCTGGGCTGTGCCCGAGAAGACCCGCTTCTGCTTGCCTTCAACAATAACCGCCGCCCAGCCCCCCTGGCCGGGAACGGGATTATAAGCACCATCAGTGTATATCTTAATCACCTCTACCTCACCCCCTTTTTACCCTAAAAAATCTTTGATTTTTCAGGGAACCCGAATTTAATATGGTAACCTCACCCCCTGTATCCCCCTCTCCTTCAAAGGAGAGGGGGAAGTTTTTTATGAAGAGGCGAAGCCCCTTCAATCTACCCCTGTTAGATTACTTCCCTTTCCGCTTAAGGGCGGCGGGTGGGAAAAGATATAAAATACCTTACCCCCCTACCTGAGAGAATGGCCTATCTTTAGGCACAAAACCTTCAGCGAGATTATGGCGCTGCGGCTTATTGGCTACTGCCTGCTTAAACAGCTCCTCCAGCCCCGACAAAGATATACCGCTGCGCAAAGGCTGCTTGAGGTCAACCTCGTAGTCGCTCAAGAGGCAGGGGCGAAGCCTGCCGTCAGCCGTCAGCCGCATACGATTGCACTGAAAGCAGAAATGCTCGCTGATAGGGGTAATAAAGCCGATATCGCCCTTGGCTTGGGGCAGGCGGAAATACTTGGCTGGCCCGTTACCCGTACTGGGCAGGCAGGGGGTAAGCTCCCCCAAAGGCTCAAGCCGCTTCATCATCTCATTGGCGGAGACAAACTGGGGGGTGGTGTCGTTGCCGGCAACGGGCATAAGCTCGATAAAGCGGACATGCCACCCCTCGGCGACGGTCTTACTGGCGAAATCAAGGAGCTCATCATCGTTGATGCCCGCCATGACCACCATATTTAGCTTGACCGGGTTAAGCCCCACCGCCTTGGCGACCTCAATACCTTCCAGCACCTCGCCAAGGTTATCGCCAAGGCGGGTAATTTGCTTAAACCTGTCCGGCTTAAGGGTATCCAGGCTAACGTTAACTCGCCGCAGACCGGCATCTTTAAGCTCACCAGCGTAGCGACTAAGCAAGGTGCCGTTTGTGGTCAGGGAAATATCATCTATGCCCTCTATCTGAGCCAGCATCTTTATTAGCTCGGGCAACCCCGATCTTACCAGGGGCTCGCCGCCGGTGAGCCTTATCTTATTTATCCCCAGCCCAACGGCAGCCCGGGCTACGGTATGGATTTCCTCATAGGTGAGAATATCCTTATGCGACATCAGGCTGATACCCTCCGCCGGCATGCAGTAAACACAGCGCAGGTTGCAGCGGTCGGTCACCGAGATGCGCAGATAGTTTATGGGACGGTGGAACGAATCAGATAGTCCGGTCATAGATATTTTCTCCTGAGCAAATTAATTGCCTCCCTGACTGCTCGCCCCCGGTGGCTGACCCCGTTTTTTTCTTCCAGACTTAGCTCAGCCATAGTCTTACCCAGCTCGGGGAGGTAGAATATGGGGTCATAGCCAAAGCCTTCCTCCCCTCTCGGCTCAAGGGTGATAACCCCCTCACATTCCCCGGGGCAAAGCTCCACTTCGCCATCAGGGGTGGCGATGGCAATAACACACCTGAAGCGAGCCGAGCGCTTCCCTTCAGGTACGTCTTTAAGCCGGGACAGGAGGTAGTTAACCCTGTCTTCATCGGAAGCACCCTCGCCGGCATAGCGGGCCGAAAGCCCACCCGGCTCACCACCCAGGGCGTCAACCTCAAGCCCGGAGTCATCAGCCAGCGTCAGCAACTGGCTCTCCCGGGCTAGGGTGGTCGCCTTAAGTATGGCGTTTTCTTCCAGGCTCCCCCCTATTTCCTCAACCTCGGTATTAATACCCACCTCAGCCGGAGAGACCAGCTCAAAGGGTAAGTCCTTGAGCATATGCTTATACTCACGCACCTTGCCCTTATTATTCGTTGCCAGGAGGAGCTTGGGCATGCCTTAACCTTCCAGGGGGGTAAACCTTCCCTCCAGCTTCTTGGAAACCTGGGGCATGGTGGTATATTCCATCTCCTCCAGGGGGAGGCGGTGCGGCTCAAAGGGACCGTGGCGGCGCATGAAATCGGCAACATCATTTGCCTGCTGGCGGGCGTTATCAAAGGACTTATCGGCAAACATATCCCGCGGCCCTACCAGCTTGCCATTAGCGAGCTGGAAGCCAAATGCCACCACCCGTGGTGGTCCATCAAAGCGGGTGGGGGTGCTATCCTCAACCGCTACCGGCATAAGGGGACCGTTATGCGAGCCCCGCATCCACCCCTCCACCAGAAGGGGCAGGGTGAACGGTTCCACCACCTCGCCCACTGCCGGGAATTCCCCCTGGGCACGGACGACACAGACCGGGTCATCCTTACCCACATACCGTCCGGCAATTAAAGCCAGACGCTGGGTAGAAGATACGGCGGCTATATTTTTGGTTTCCCGGTGGTAGACCGCCTTTACCATATAGCGTGACGGCGCACCGATAAAAACAAGCAAATCGTAAATCTCCTCAGGGGCGTTAAGGGTTATCTTCTTGTTTTCCTTTATGTCATGCACCTCAAATGTAAAACCGGCGTGCATATTGGGGGCAATAACCAGCCCGATGGTATTAAAGGGGTCGGCGAACATCTTATACAGCGGCATATTCCATGCCCCGGACGAGGTCTTGTCCGCCATAAAAACAATCACTGGCTCGGACCCGCGCTCCTCAAACTCCATCTCAGCCACCCCCGGACCCATCCCCCTGACGTTGCCCGAGAAGGCATCGGAGAGCAAGTCCTGCCCGGCGCCATGAAGCTTGAGTTCTCTGGCTACGTCGGTGCAATCAACAAAGGTATCCCAGGCAAGTTTGTGGATTTTTTCATTCTCCACGCCGTGCTGGTGGGTCATAATCAGCTGCAGGTCATCCCCGCACTTGGTTACACGAAAGTCAATGAGCAGCCCCTGTTTCTTAGCCTTAGCCATAAGCTCCCCCGCCCTGCCTAAAACTTCAGGGTGAGACTCAGAATGTCCAACATAACCACCAATATCCGCCTTGATGACACTAAATGTGACCTTCATAATCCCTCCTTATTTAATATTCAATCCCCTCCCGCGCCCTCACCCCTTCATCATAAGGGTGCTTAATCTTCAACATCTCGGTAACCAGGTCAGCCGATTGAATCAGCTTGCTATCAGCCTGGCGACCGGTGAGGATAAGCTCCACCCCCTCAGGCTTGCTATCAATAAGCTTAAGCACCTCGTCCAGCTCAACCAGATTCCAGGCTACAGCCAGATTAAGTTCGTCAAGGACTACCAGGTCATAGTTACCGCTGAGCATCGCCTTGCTGGCGGCAGCCAGACCTCGTTTTGCCTGTTCTCTCTCTTCCGGCTTAACATTCGCCTGGTCAACAAATCCCCCAGCGCCAAAGCTCTCCATGGTGACATTAGGTAGCTGGGAGAGGATATTGCGCTCACCGGAGGGGTAGGTGCCCTTCATGAAAAAGCCGATATAGACCTTGAGGCCGTGACCCAAGGCTCGGATGACAGCACCTATGGCTGCCGAGGTCTTCCCCTTACCATCGCCGGTGAAAATCTGAACCAGACCCCGGCGCCGCGGCTCCGGTGACGAGGGACTAAATGATGCATCTTTAACCAATGAAACACCTAAAGTGAAAA
>CAZUHO010000042.1:1520-6609 GCA_964620725.1 uncultured Dehalococcoidales bacterium | reverse complement strand
GCTAAAACTGGCTATCATCACAGGGCAGAGGAGAACTGATGCGAGTTATTGCCGGCATAGCCAAAGGACACCAACTCAAAGCACCGAAGAGGAAGGCTACCCGCCCGGCGACAGATTTAGTGCGGGGGGCAATCTTCTCCATCCTGGAAACTACCA
Source organism: uncultured Dehalococcoidales bacterium (assembly GCA_964620725.1). Classification (GTDB taxonomy): domain Bacteria; phylum Chloroflexota; class Dehalococcoidia; order Dehalococcoidales; family BS750m-G39; genus CAVTZP01. The sequence continues at coordinate 6,453 of CAZUHO010000042.1, read as the reverse complement.
CCGACAACTGGTCGCGGGTGCTTGACCTCTTCTCCGGTAGCGGAGCCCTCGGCATTGAGGCACTGTCTCGCGGCGCCGGCTGGGTTGACTTTGTTGAACATGAGCCACGATGCTGCCGCATAATCAGGGAAAACCTGGAGAAGACAAAACTTACCGCCCAGGCCCACGTTTATTGTTGCAGCGTGGCTAAGGCGCTTTCCTTCCTTGAGAACGAGTATAGCATAATACTGATAGACCCTCCCTATTCTGATTCGTCTATAAGCAGCTTGGTGCAGCAACTGGCAGGCTCCAAATTAGTGGGGCAGGAGACAACCCTCGTGGTGACGCACTCCACTCACCTCCCCCTGGAATCAAGCTATGCCCCCTTGCAGGCGATAAAAGAGCGCCGCCACGGTGACAGCTGCATTAAAGTTTTTCAAAAGGAGGCAAGGACTTGAACATTGCTATCTATCCGGGCAGCTTCGACCCCATAACTAACGGCCACCTTGACATCGCCGTCAGAGCCGCCAAGGTCTTTGATAAGGTCATCATCGGCGTCTACGAGACCCCGAATAAACCCATTTTATTCAACACTAAAGAGAGGGTGGAGCTGATAAGAAAAGCGATAGCCGACCTGCCCAATGTTGAGGTGCAGTCCTTCAGCGGGCTGACCGTTAATTTTGCCCGGAGGGTAAAGGCAAAGGCTATGGTGCGGGGGCTGAGAATGAGCGCCGACTTTGAGCGGGAATTTGACATGGCAATGATGAACAAAAAGCTATTCCCCGAACTGGAGTTCGTCTGCCTGATGTCAAGTGTGGAATTCCAGTTTCTCAGCTCCAGTTTGATGAAAGAGGCAGCCAGTCTGGGCGGCGCTATTGACGACCTTGTCCCCAAACACGTTGCCTCCGCGCTGAAAAAGAAGTTTCAAAGCAGAACCCCTCACTGAAAGAAAGAGCGCACCACATCAAACTCATCGGGAAGCAGCGCCAGCACCAGGGGCAAGCGGTCCAGTAACATTTGCGCCACGATTGATTCAGTAACAGTTTCACCGCCGCCAACAAACTTGACCCATATTGCCAGCAAGCAGCCACAAAATATAGCCCCCATCACCAGACCAAAGACAGCTCCACCCAGCCGGTCGGCCCAGCCCAATTTTATCGCTGAGGCACCCCGCTTCAAGAATATAGCCAGGAAAAATGCCGCCACCATTACCGCTATAAATATTATAGCAAAGGCAACAACCTTAGCCACGGTAGGCTGCAGGACAGCGTCTAACACTTGAGAGAGGGGAATATAGTAGTGCCCGGCGAGGACTATACCAAATATTAAACCGACAAGGTATAAGGCGGCTCTAATAATCCCAACACCAAGCCCAGCCACCGTAGCCAGGGCTATAGCCACCAGGAGAAGTATATCAAGCCAGTTCATATTATAAGTCTCCTATCCATAGCGCAGGGCTTCAATGGGATTTAGCCTGGCAGCCCTCATCGCCGGGTATACCCCCGACGCCAGACCAATAATCACCGAGACTGAGACCGCCAGAATCACAATATCCGCCGAGACCACAGAATGAAGGGTTATCCCGCCAATATCAATGAGAGAAATCAAAAACGACAACATCCAGCCGCCAATTATCCCCACTGCGCCACCAAGCAGGCTGAGCACCGCCGCCTCCAAAAGAAATTGAATCAGAATGTCCCTCCGCTTCGCCCCTACCGCCTTGCGAATGCCTATCTCCCTGGTGCGCTCAGTTACCGAGACCAGCATGATATTCATAATGCCGATACTACCAACCAGCAAGGAGATGCTGGCAATAGCTCCCAGAACTAGGGTAAATATGCCAAGTACCTGCTGAAACATGCCCAGCATCTGCTCCATGCTGACGACGGCAAAATCGTTACTCTCATCCGCCGATAGCCTATGCCGCCTCCTCAGGATATCTTCAATCTCATCGGTTACATCATCCACGGCATCGGCGCTGGCTACCTGAAGAGCGATTGACTGGACGGCGTCTTCGCCGCTAGGGGTACGCTGGGTAAAGAGCCTGGTCTGAAAGGTAGTTATCGGCGTCACCACTATATCATCCATGCTGACCCCCATCATCGCCCCACCCTTAGGCTCCATGACCCCGATAACGGTAAACCGCTTCCCCTGGATTTTAACCCTCTGCCCAACAGGGTCTTCATCACCAAAGAGGTCTTCAGCCACCTTGGCCCCCAATACCACTACCCTGTCCCTGGAGGCTACATCACTATCAGAAAAAAACTCCCCCAAGGCTATGGAGTACTTGTATACCTCCTGATATTCAGGGGTAGCCCCGTGGATGATAGCCACCGTACTCTCACCGTCGGCGGTTATTTCAACAATGTTCTCATTTACCGAGGCTATCGCCGTCACCGAGTCGATACGCTCCAAAGCTCTGGCATCATCCAGGGTGAGGGTCGGCGTGCTAGCCCCGTACTGGAGCGCCATCATCCCCCCTTCCTCAACCGAGGTGGACATTACATAGAGTACATTGGTGCCCAACTCCTCAAAGGTGGAGGTAATCGCTGCCTGGGCTCCCCTCCCCACCGACATCAGGGTGATTACCGCACCAACCCCGATGATAATGCCAAGCATGGTTAGCGCCGAGCGCAACTTGTTGGCAAGTAAGGACCTTATGGCAATAGCAAGCGCTTCAAAAATCTTCACTGGCTTATAATCTCCCCGTCACGCAGACGAATGACACGCTGAGTTTTAGCGGCGATATCCGGCTCATGAGTAACAACGATAACGGTAATACCATCCTTGTTGAGCTGGTGAAAGATGGAGATAATCTCCTTGGTGGAGGCGCTATCAAGGTTGCCGGTAGGCTCATCGGCGAGAAGGAGGGGTGGGTTATTCACCAAAGCCCTGGCTATAGCCACCCGCTGCTGTTCACCACCGGATAGTTCAGTGGGCTTGTGCTTAGCCCTTCCCCCCAGTCCTACCCGCTCCAGGGCTTCCATAGCCTTCTGGTGCTTTAGACCACCACCCCCGTAGATAAGGGGAAGCTCAACATTGGCTAGGGCAGTGGCACGGGAGAGCAGATTAAACTCCTGGAAGACAAAGCCAAACTTTTTATTTCTCATCTCCGCCAGCTTATTATCATTAAGCCGGCTGACGTCAACCCCATCCAGGAAATAGCTGCCTGAAGTCGGTCTATCCAGGCAACCAATAACATGAAGCAAGGTGGACTTGCCCGAACCTGAGGCACCAACAATAGATACCATTTCCCCGGCTTCAATGGTGAGAGACAGCCCGTTAAGGGCGTAGAGCTCGACCTCCCCCATCCGGTAAACCTTGGTGATTTTTTCCAGCTTAATCATGTCCCCAGCTCGCTGAGACTTACTCGCCAAAGGTGAACCCCCCGATTGAGGAGGATCTTCTCTCCACCACCACAATCTCGCCTTCCTCAAGACCGGATATAATCTCAGTATCATAGCCATCGCTAATACCGATAACTACCGCCCTCTCCTCAATCTGCTCACCAACCACTACCCTAACCACCGTATTACCCTGGCTATTCTCCCCGATAGCCCGGTCGGGTACCAGCAAAACGTCACTGCGTCCGGCAATGACGATATCGGCGGTGGCGCTCATTCCCGCCCTAAGCCCGGAACCTTCCGGTGCTTCAAAGCTAATCTTAATCTTGTATAACACCAGCCCTGATTCCTCACTCGCCAGCGGGGAAACAGACTTAACCTCACCCTCAAGCTCCACGCCGGGCAGGGCATCAACGTCAATAACAGCTCTTTGCCCCAGCTCCACAACTGGTACATCTATCTCATCAACCTCAGCACTAAGTTCCATCGCCGCCGGGTCAACTAACTCAATGATGGTTCTGGTGGCATAGTCCATAGCGGACAAGCTATCCCCCTCCTTAATATTTACCGCGGCGATGATGCCGTCAAAGGGGGCAACCATCACTGCCTTCTCCAGGTCACCGTTAGCCATATCCAAAACCACCTGAGCTTTCTCCATCGTCAGCTGGGCAGCCCTTAGCGTCCAGAAGTCAGCCACACTAAGAATCCCTGTCCCAAATAAATCCACCCCCTGTCCCCGAGCCAGCCTCTCTTTGGCATCGGTCAACTTCTTCTGGGCTTCATCCAGTCTGTGCCACACCTCCCAGTACTGGTCAAAACTTAATCCTTCTTCCAGCGATTCAAAAGCCTCGCCTAACTCCCGTTGAGCACCAGTAATGGCTGCCAAGGCAGCGGGAACATCAAAGGCAAAGGTGGCATAGGAATAGGGATAGGTCAGTCTTCTATAGCTATTTGTAGCTATCTCCAGATCGGCTTCAGCTACCCTGGCGGCCAGCTCCAAAGAAGTGGTATCCAGCCTTGCCAGCACCGTCCCCTCGCTTACCCAGTCACCCTCTTCAACATTTACCTCGGCTATAGTGCCAGTAATGCCGAAGGTTAACTTCCTATCCTTAACAAAAGAAAGGTTGCCATCAGCACTGACCGTTACCAGCAAATCGCCCCGGCTCACCTCAGCTAGCTGGCTCTGACCTTCCTGGGCTGGACCACCACAGGCGCTAAGGCCGACCACAAGTAAACAAGCCAGAGCTATAATTAAAACTGATTTCATCTTATTTCTTCTCATCGGCTTCCTCCTTGGAGCTTCCGCTAGCCGCTTTGGATGGCGTGTAGCTTTTTAATAACCCCTCAACAGCAGCCAGGCTTTCACTGGCCATCTTTACTATTTGTTCTACAGCGTCAGCCTTGAATAAGATTAACCCCCTCCCGCCAGGACCTAAGAAAACAAGCAGGGTGGTTCCTGCTTCTATACCCAGCTCCTTGCGGGCATTGGCCGGTATAACCACCTGCCCCCTGGGACCGAGGGTCGCTGAGCCGAAACACTTGAACTCATGCCAGACATCTTTGTTATTCATGCGCCTCCCCTCCTCATAGTAATAAATATCTGATTTATA
>CAZUHO010000042.1:0-1420 GCA_964620725.1 uncultured Dehalococcoidales bacterium | reverse complement strand
GCGGCATCAACCAGCGCCTCAACCATAAGGAAGAAATAGGCTGGCCCGCTGCCGCTTACCGCCGTCGCCATATCAATATATTTCTCATTATCAACATAAACCTCTTTACCCATAGCCCCAAGGATAGCCCTAGTGAATTCCTTTTGCTGCCCGCTCACCCCGGAGGTAGCCGTCCAGACGCTTATCCCCTCACCAATCTGGGCCGGGGTATTGGGCATCGCCCGAACTATGGAGTCATGCCTCAGCCCGCGAGCCAGGGTCTTAATTTTTGCCCCGGCGATAATTGATAAAACGAGCTGAGACGGCTGGAGGTAATCTTTTAGCTCTTTCGTTACCTCAGCCAGATTCTGCGGTTTAACCGCCAGAATTAATATATCGCCTATCTCCACCGCCTGCCGGTTACTGCCAGTCACGGCTACGCGGTACTTCCGCTTAAGAAGCTTACGTCGGGGGTCAGCAATATCACTGACAATAATCGTCTCCGGCTTAGCCACCCCCTTTTTTAGAATAGCCGCCACCATCGCCTCCCCCATATTGCCCCCGCCGATAAATGCTATTTTCATAGAGGTGAACCTCACCCCCTTTATCCCCCTCTCCTTAATTAAGGAGAGGGGGAAGATTTCTCATGAAGAGGGGCTTCGCCCCTCTTAGACACCCTATTATATCACAACATATTCTGGGGCTTTTTAGCCTACCTTAAGAGCGGGGGAGTTTCCCTTCCTTATAAGGGCGGTGGGCGGGAATAGATTTAAAAAGGGTGGGGCTTCCTACTTTACCACTATATTTACCAGCTTACCCGGGACATATATCGTCTTAACAATCTCCTTGCCCTCCAGGTAAGCCTTTACCTTCTGGCTTGCCAGCGCTTTTTCCTTGGCTTCAGCCTCGGTGATAGACGCCGCCACCATAATGCGGTGGCGGAGCTTGCCGTTGACCTGGACCACAAGGGTAATCTCCTCGTCTTTAGCCAGCGCCTCATCCCACTTTGGCCATTTCTGGTTATGGATGCTGTAATCATGACCCCTCTGCTGCCACAATTCCTCAGCCAGGTGGGGGGTGGTGGGAGCTAACAATAAGAGCAATATATCTATCGCCTCATTCCAGGCGGAAATACCAACCGCACCCTCTTCTCTGACCTTGGTCAGGTAGTTGGTGAACTCCATAAGGGCGGCAAGCATGGTATTAAAGCGGAGCCTTTCCATGTCCTCGCTAACCTTCCTGATGGTCTGGTGGGCAAGGCGGGATAAGTCCCGCTCCGCTTTCTCTCTATCTTCAGGGCTAACCTCAACATATTCGCCGCCCACCAAATTCCACACCCGGTTAAGCCAGCGGCTCATGCCGCTGATGCCGGCATCATTCCACTCACCACCCTGCTCCCAGGGTCCGATGAACATCAGATAGGCGCGCACGGCATCGGCGC
>CAZUHO010000041.1:0-6750 GCA_964620725.1 uncultured Dehalococcoidales bacterium | reverse complement strand
CCCAGACCCACCGGCGCATAGCCCAGGGCAATGCCCGTCGCCTCCTTGAAGAGGTGGGTCATAGGGTGGATTAAAACCGTAATCAGAATGACCATCGCCTCGACGGTCTGCTCACCTTCTAAGCGGGGCGGCCTCACGATATAGCGGCGGATGATGCCCCATAGGGCACCGAGGATGATAAAGGGGGCGGCGATGTCCATAACCCAGGTATAGTAAAAGAAGAACCCGGTGTGTTCCACGGTCTCGGAGAGACCGAAGCCGCCACCGATGATGATAAATATCAGGTAAAAGGGGACAAATATAAAGAACCCCCAGGCCATAAAGGCATGACCCAGGCTGGCTCTATCCTTGGTGGTCAGGTTCTTAAACTGGCACCACTGCCCCAATACCAGTACGATGGTATTGAGCACTCTCATCAGCAGGTGCCCGAATTTTCCCTCCCTCCTGCCCAGGAACATATAGCGCCCCAGCTGGTAAATCCTTTGCAGGAAGAGCCCCACCGCCACGGCGAATATAACCCAGAAAATAATATACCCTGAGATTCCCCAGTAACTCATGCTAACCGGCGACATAATTTCTCCTTTCTCATTCGGTCAAGGGGCAAAGCCCTAACGCAGTCGGCTGACAGCGATAAATATACCAAAAGCCAGGGCTATCAGGTGATATATTGTATCAAATGTAGCCAGCGGTAGTGCCTGATAGAAAGAAATCCCAATTAAAAGGCTAACAAGCCAGAGGCTAAATATGTAGCTTACGGCGAGGGCAAAGCCGCCGACAATAGCAAGCCCGGTGCCACGCTTACGGTTGACGGAGAGACTGACCACCTCACCGATGGCAAAGCCGGCGCCCGGCGCCAGCAGCAGGTTGAGGGAAAAGAAGGGGGTTGCCCACTCTATTGTCCCCCAGGCGGCGCCGCAGGCAAGAGCCATGCCCAGCGCTACTCCTCCTGCTACCAGGTAGTATCTGGTGGAAACGCGGTAGGTGGGCAATTTATGTAGCTTGGCGCAATCGGGACACTTAGCCCCCACCGGTGTCTGCACCATACACTTGGGGCATATCGGCTTATCACACTTACTACATCTCAGCTCGGTTTCAACATCAGGATGATAAGCACATCTCATCTTGTCAGGGTTAACCTCCCCTTGCTTTTCTCTTCGGCTTGCGGCGTAGCCAGGCTTCCCTCTCCCTTATGTCGCGGTCAAAGAACAGTCGGTTAATGATGAGCTGGGGGGTGGAGACCGATGCCGTAAGCGGGGTCTTGGGCGCGGTTAGACGCCTGATAACGACCAGTAAAAGCATAGCCGAAAATCCCAGGGTGAGGGGGAGCGCTCTTTCTATGCCCAGCGGTTCACTAAGAAACCAGCTCAATATGGGCAGTAAAATCAGGGCACAGAGGGTACCCAGGGCTAGCTGCCGGAAGGGAGCCCAGGCATAGGCGAAAGCCGCCATTATCAGCGCCAGCCACGGTGCTAGGACAAAAAGCACGCCCACGGTAGTTAACAAACCCCTGCCGCCATTAAAGCGGAGAAAGACGGGCCAGTTATGCCCGACGATAGCGGCTATGCCGATGGTGACCTGCTGGTAGACTTCCAGGCCTATCAATTGGGCAATATAAACAACTACCATTCCCTTGACCAGGTCAAAAACGATTACGGGGATAGCCCACCGCCTGGAAACGGTGGCTAGTACGTTTGACGCCCCCACGTTAGTGCTGCCATGTTGCCTGATATCTATCCCCCGCGACCATCTGGCGGCCAGATAGGCGGCGGGAACCGAACCCAGGAGATAGGCACCCAGCACTAACAGGATGAAGTTAATCGTCATAAGCTCCTTTATAGCGTAAGTTTGGGGTTTTTCTGTTTGGCCAGGGCTATAAGTTTTTCCACGGCTTCCAGGGGCAAATCAATGTCACCGATGCCAGTTTCGGTGTCGTCAATACCGTGGTAGTCACTGCCCCCGGTGGCGATAAGCTCATGCTTATCGGCGAGTGTCAGCAGTCTATTTATTTCCTCTGTAGTGTAGCCGTTATAGTAGGTTTCAAGCCCTACCAGTCCCGCGCCCTTTAGCTCCGCAGTCATTGCCTCCGGGTCGGGGAGGGTTAGGGGGTGGGCGAGCACGGGCAACCCTTTGGCTTTGATTATCAGCTCCACCGCCTCTTTAGGGGTCATCTTGTCCCGCTCAACATAGGCGGGGCGGCCATGCCCCAGATATTCGTTGAATGCCTCCTTGAATGAGCTGATATAGCCCTTCTCCAGCATGGCCTGGGCGATATGGGGACGCCCGATGGTGCTGCCGCCGGCTATCTCCTTAACCCGTTGCCAGTCAATATTGATACCCAGCTTCCTCAGTTTGGCCACCATCTTTTCCCCCCGCTGGAGCCGGGAGTTCTTGAATCCATCCAGGGCGGCGTTAAACTCAGGGTCGGTGTAATCTATGAAGTAGCCCAGAACATGAACCTCGCCCTCGGCGACATCGGTGCTGATTTCAACGCCGGGTATAATCTTGAGCCCGGGAAAGGCACGGGCGGTGGCTTGGGCGGAAGCAATGCCGTCTATGTTGTCGTGGTCAGTCAGGGCAATAAAGCTTAACCCCCGCCTCGCCGCCTCCAGGACAACATCGGTCGGAGTGAGCTTGCCGTCGGAGGCGGTGGAGTGGATATGGAGGTCGGCTTGGCCCATTACTATTCCACCTCCCGGTAGATTCGCTCAATGCTTTTTGCCTTGCCCGTCTTATCATCCACCCCCACCAGTATGGCGTTAAAGGCGACTTTGCCCTTACCCACCCCTAAGCGGTGGGGTATCTGGGTCAAAAAGCGCTGAATTACCGCCTCGGCGTCATCACCTATGACCGAGTCCATGGGGCCGGTCATACCGATATCGCTGACATAGGCAGTGCCCCCGGGGAGAATCTGGGCATCAATAGTGCCGATGTGGGTGTGGGTGCCGAGCACGGCGCTCACCCTGCCGTCCAGATACCTTCCCATGGCTACCTTCTCCGATGTCGCCTCAGCGTGGAAATCAACGATAATAATTTTCTCGGTAATCTTGGCCAGCAGCTGGTCCATAGCCCGGAAGGGGCAATCAAAATCGCCGATAAAGACCCTCCCCATCAGGTTGACCACGGCCACCCCCTTGGCCACTAGATACCCTTTACCCGGCACACCGGCAGGGTAATTTAAGGGGCGGAGGATAGGCATATCACTATCAAGGTAGGGGATGATTTCCTTCTGCGCCCATATGTGGTTACCTGAGGTCAGCACGTCAGCGCCGCTCTCAACTAGCTCCTTGGCGGTAGCTGGGGTTACCCCCACGCCGCCGGCGACATTCTCGGCGTTGGCGATAATAAGGTCTAGACCGTATTGCTGGCGCAGACCGGGCAGGAGCTGGCTTATCGCCTTCCTCGCCGGTCTGCCCACCAGGTCACCAATTACCAGTATCAGCACTATCTTTCTTTCTCTTCGGGTAATTATTTCGCATAATCTACGGCTCTTGTCTCCCTGAGCACGGTAACCTTTATCTGCCCCGGGTAATCCATGCCCTCCTCTATCTTCTTGACGATGTCCCGGGCGAGCCTCATTGCCCCCAGGTCGTCAATCTCCTCCGGCTTAACCAGGATGCGAATTTCGCGGCCGGCTTGAATGGCATAGGACTTCTCCACTCCCTTGAAGTTATTGGCTATATCCTCCAGTGCCTTCAGCCGCTTCAGGTAATGTTCCAGAGACTCGCGCCTGGCTCCGGGTCGGGCACTGCTGATGGCATCAGCCGCAGCCACAATAAAGCCCCAGAAGCTGGTGGTGTTCGTCTCAAGGTGGTGCTCGGCGATGCCCTGGACAACCTCAGGGGACTTGTCCCATTGCTTAACCAGGTCAGCCCCGATGGCGGCATGAGAACCCTCTATCTCCCTGTCCACCGCTTTGCCGATGTCATGGAGCAGCCCGGCCCTCTTGGCGAGGGCAACATTAGCTCCCAGTGCCCCGGCAATCATGCCCGAGAGGTGGGCAACCTCAACGGAGTGGATTAACACATTCTGTCCGTAGCTGGTGCGGTACTTAAGCCGCCCCAGCAGCTTGATTATCTCGGGGCGCAGCCCCTGCACCCCCGCCTGGTAAGCCGCCTGCTCTCCGGCGGTATAGATAGCCTGCTCCACCTCCTCCTTGGTCTTGTTCACCACCTCTTCGATGCGGGCGGGGTGGATGCGGCCGTCAAGGATAAGCTTGGATAAAGCCAGACGGGCTATCTCTCGCCGCACCGCATCAAAGCAGGAGATGGTTACCGCTTCCGGGGTATCATCAACTATCAGGTCAACGCCGGTAGCCTGCTCTAGGGCTCTTATATTACGCCCCTCCCTGCCGATAAGTCTTCCCTTCATCTCGTCACTGGGGAGGGGGACAGTGGCCACCGTTGTTTCCGCTACCACCTCAGAGGCGCTACGCTGTATTGCCTGCGCCAGAATCTCCTGGGCTTTCTTATCGGTTTCCTCTTTTAGCTCGGCTTCCCAATCCCGGAGGCGTCGCGAGGTTTCATTACTTATCTCAGTCTCCAGGTTGTCAAGCAGGGCTTGTTTTGCCTCGGCGGTAGACATGCCTGAAATCAACTCTAGTTGCTCAATCTGCTTTTTCCTAGCCTCCTCAATTTGACTGCGGACGGAATCTGCCTCCTTTTCCTTGTTGGCCATATTGCGCTCCCGCTGCTCCAGGCCTTCCAGCTTTCGCTCCAAGGCCTCCGTCTTTTGTCCCAGGCGGTTTTCCTGGCGCTGCAACTCAGCGCGCCGTTCTCGATTTTCGGCATCAGCCGCTGCCTTAATCTTCTCCACTTCCCGTTTTGCCCCATCAATTACACTCTTGGACCCAGCCTCGGCTTCACCGGTTATTTTGGCAACCTTCCGCTGGGCAATGCGGAGCTGGCGGTTTACCAGCATCCTCCTGAAGAGGAATGTGCCCATGCCGCCAAATACCACACCTATGACGAAGCCGAAGAAAATGCCTAAAACGGCTACAATTGGTTCTATTCCCATTTCTCTCCCCCCTTTATTTGTTGTTTTCCTGCCACAACCGTTCCACGGTATTATTTATCACACTATAGCCGAAGCCCCGACGCTTTAGATATCCGCCTAACCGATGACGAAAGCCCTCATAATCAGAGTCAGGCAGACGGTGAGCCCGGCTCTGGGCTGCCCGGTAGGCGCTATCTTCATCGTCAACGTCAGCCACTACCTGGTCTATGATATTATCAGTCACTCCCTTTCGCCTTAGCTCTAACCTGGTTAGCCACTGGCTGCGGGGACGGAATGTTTCGCGGTTGTCCTTCCAGAACTGAGCAAAAGCCAGGTCATCCACCAGCCCTTGCTCCCTTAGTCTGGTGAGCGCTGCTTCCACGTTACCCGCCTCAAAGCCACGCCGCTTGAGCCGCTCCCTTAGCTCAGCCTCGCTCCGCGGCCGGTAGCCGAGGTAGCGAAAGGCGGCGTTAAGGCAGCGCTGGAAAAGGTCAGCCCCGGTGAGGGCTTCAATTTCATCCTCCGATAGCTCCTGCTCCAGCTTAAGGTTCTTTTTCATTGCTACCTCAGCCTCCAGGCTGAAGGCAAAGCTGCCGTCTAGGAAGACATTCACCCGTTTTCCTCTTCTCCCGGCACGTATGGCAGTGACCTTTTTCATCCTCCCCCAATTCAAATACAAAAGGCTGGGACTTGAGCCCCAGCCTTATTCAAGTGCCATTTAATTTTTAGACAAGTCCAAGATTAACGACTAGTGGTGATGGCTGAGGCTCTAACCTGCTGCTCAATCTCCTGGGCAAGTTCAGGATTCTGACTCAGGTAATCTTTGGCGTTCTCCCTGCCCTGCCCCAGACGAATATCACCATAGGAGAAAAAGGCACCGTTCTTGTTTATTATCCCCAGCTCTACACCAAGGTCAACTAGGTTACCCTCTTTGCTTATACCGTGGGCAAACATAATGTCAAACTGAGCGATTTTGAAGGGAGGGGCAACCTTGTTCTTGACCACCTTAGCCCGGATAAGACTGCCTATTATTTCGTTTCCCTGCTTGATAGTCTCTATCCGCCTCAGGTCGATCCTTACCGAGCTATAGAATTTCAGAGCTCTGCCCCCTGGCGTTACCTCAGGATTACCGAATATAATTCCAACCTTTTCTCTTAGCTGGTTGATGAATACCACGGCTGTGCCTGACTTACCGATAGCGGCGGCTAACTTTCGTAGTGCCTGAGACATTAACCGTGCCTGTAAGCCAACATGAGCATCCCCCATCTCCCCCTCAATCTCAGCTTGAGGTACCAGTGCCGCTACACTATCAATGACGATAATGTCAACCGCCCCGCTCCTGACGAGTGCTTCGGTAATCTCCAGAGCTTGCTCCCCGGTATCAGGTTGAGAGATGAGCAGTTCATCAACATTGACCCCGCAATGGGCAGCGTAGGTAGGATCTAGGGCATGCTCGGCGTCAATATAGGCAGCCGTTCCCCCCATTTTTTGTGTTTCCGCGAGTATATGTTGAGCAAGGGTGGTCTTCCCTGACGCCTCGGGACCAAATATCTCGGTAACCCTTCCCCTGGGGATACCACCGACACCTAGGGCTAGGTCTAACGCCAGCGAGCCGCTGGGAATAAAATCCACCGCGGGTATGGCAGCCTCGCCCAGCTTCATCACTGAGCCTTTGCCGAAGCGCTTCTCTATCTGGCTGATAGCTAGCTCCAGTGCCTTCCCCTTCTCTGTGGTCATATTCGTCTCAATTGAATAATA
>CAZUHO010000040.1:5195-6759 GCA_964620725.1 uncultured Dehalococcoidales bacterium | reverse complement strand
GAGCGGGAGCAGACCCTCAATCAGATTCTGGTGGAGATGGACGGCTTTGACACCAATACCAGCGTCATTATCCTGGCGGCTACCAACCGCCCCGACATACTCGACCCGGCGCTGCTTCGCCCCGGCCGCTTCGACCGGAGGGTAGTTCTTGACCGGCCTGATATTAATGGCCGAACCGCTATCCTCAAGGTTCACTCCAAGGGCAAGCCGCTGGCGGAGGAAGTCAATCTGGAGGTGCTGGCCAGGCAGACCGCCGGTTTCAGCGGTGCCGACCTGGCTAATCTGCTCAACGAAGCCGCCATCCTGGCGGCACGGCGGGGCAAGAAAGCCATCGAGATGCAGGAGCTTGAGGAATCCATAGACCGGGTGATTGCCGGTCCGGAAAGGAAGAGCCGGCGGATAAGCCCCAAGGAAAAGGAAATCACCGCCTACCACGAGTCAGGGCATGCCCTGGTGGCTAAAATGCTGCCCAATGCCGACCCGGTGCATAAAATATCAATCGTGGCTCGGGGGATGATGGGTGGTTACACCCGGCTTTTGCCTACTGAAGACCGCTACCTGATGACCCGCTCCCAGTTCAAGGATATGCTGGCTACCCTGATGGCGGGGCATACCGCTGAGGAGCTAATCTTCAATGAGATGACCACCGGCGCTCAGAATGACATTGAGGAAGCCACCAAGCTTGCCCACAAGATGGTAACCAGCTACGGAATGAGCGCAAAACTGGGCCCAAGAACCTTCGGTGACAAGCAAGAGATGGTCTTTCTCGGGCGTGAAATCTCCGAGCAGAAGGACTACGGTGATAGGATAGCTGACTCGATTGACGACGAAGTCGACAAGATTATCCGCAATGCTCATAGGGTGGCTAAGAGTATTCTAACCAAGAATAAGGGAAGATTAATCCATATTGCCGAAAGGCTCATTGTTCAAGAGACCATAGAGGGCGAAGAGCTAGAGGCAACCTTTACCGAACCCCTGAGCACTAAGATAAAAGCCCCCGCCTCAACTCCTCCCCAGGTGGAGAAGGCGCCACCGAAGGCGAAGGCAAAGCCGGCGACCAAGAAAGCCAGAATCTCACCCCAGATTATCCCCAAACAAGCTCCAGCCTCCCCCTAATGGTTATGAAGTGACAGCGGCGTGATTGAGATTACAAAAAAGCCAATCTCCCCTGAGCTTGTGATTAGTAAGGTCAAGACTAATTCCAGCGGCTGTGTTGCCACCTATGTTGGCTTGATTCGCGATTCCTCGCAGGGCAAAACGGTGGTCTCGGTAGAATATAAAGACCCCAAAGAAACGGCGGAGGAGGGACTTAAGCAGATAGCCAGCGAAATCAGGCAAAGGTGGCCGGTGAATAATATAGCCATCTGCCACAGGATAGGCAAGCTCAAGGTAGGCGACATCAACTTTCTCGTTGCCATCGCTGCTGCCCACCGCGAGGAGGGCTTTGCTGCCTGCCAGTATGCCGTTGGCCGCTTTAAAGAGATGCTGCCCACCCAGAAGACGGAAACCTATCTAGACGGCAGCACCTCGGTTGCGGTAGAATAGCTGAAGTTTGGCTGATTTA
>CAZUHO010000040.1:0-5095 GCA_964620725.1 uncultured Dehalococcoidales bacterium | reverse complement strand
GGCGCCGGCAAAACGACCCTGATTCGGCTGCTGGTTGGTCTGCTCCGCCCCAAATTGGGCACCATCCGTGTCTTAGGGCGGAGACCCTCCCCTAAAATAGCCAACCGTATCGGCTACATGCCCCAGTTACCCTCCCTCTATGCTGAGCTATCGATTGCCCAGAATGTTGAGTTCTTCGCCCGTATCTATCACCTGACGGATAGAACCGAGCGTAAGCAGAGGGTGGAGGCGGTAATCAAGCTGGTTGATATGTGGGAGCATCGTAATAAAAGCATAATGAGCCTGAGTGGGGGGATGAAGCAGAGAGCCAGCATGGCCTGTGCCATAGTCCACAACCCACCGATGCTCTTCCTTGATGAGCCTACTGTTGGTCTTGACCCTGAGCTGAGGGTTACCTTCTGGGAATATTTTAGCTCCCTCACCCAGCAGGGCATTACCCTGATTATCTCCAGCCATACCATGGACGACGCCGCCCACTGTGACCGCCTTGCCTTTATGCGTGATGGCAAGTTTGTTGCTCAGGGCACCCCCGCTGAGTTAAGGCAGGCTACGGGACGCCCCGAGGCTAGTCTGGAGGACGCCTTTCTTTACTTCGTCCGCCGGGGGGAGGAGAAAAAGAATGTCTAGCCGGACGTTTACCATTGCCGGCAGGGTTATGCACCAGCTGGTAAGAGACCGCCGTACCATAGCCCTGCTTGTCATCGTGCCCCTGGTTATAGCCAGCATCGTGGGCGTCAGTGTCCCCGAAAAGAGCATGCTGGACTATATTGCTCCGGCGGTACTGGCGGTGCTGATACTCTTCTTCGGTTTCCTTTTAACTGGTATCAGCGTCCTCAGGGAGCGCACCCAGGGGACGCTGGAACGGCTGATGGCATCACCGGTCTCGCGGCTGGACGTCGTGGGCGGTTACCTGCTTGGTTTCCTGCCCTTCGCCCTGCTGCAGACGCTGATTATATTTTTCTATATGGTCTATGTACTTAATGTCAACTACTACTGTGAGCTGTGGCAAATCCTCGTCTTTCAGGTGATTATCGGCATCGGCGCCGTCTGTCTGGGGACTTTCTGTTCCGTATTCGCCAAAAACGAATTTCAGATGGTGCAGTTCATTCCTCTAATCATCCTGCCCCAGGTATTCCTCTGCGGGCTGCTCTGGCCGGTAGGTCAGATGCCGGATTATCTGCAGTGGGTAGCCAAGTTCCTGCCCCTGACCTACGGGGTGGACGGCATCAGGGCCATGATGCTTTACGGGCAAGACCTGCTGGATATCGGCAAGGAGGTCGGCGTGCTGCTTGCTTTTGCCGTCGGGCTGTTGATACTGGCGGCTGTTACCCTGAGGAGAGGTACTTCCAGCTAGAATTTCGCCATTCCTATTTCTTGCGGCTTACCACCAAATCGGCTAAATCCTTTAGCGACTGGCGGCTGGGGTTATCCGGCAGGAGTTCAAGCCGTTGGCAAGCCTTAGTGCAGTACTCCGAGGCAAGCTCATGGCACTGCTTAGGGATTTCAGAACCGCGGACTAACTCTATCGCCTGCTTTATCCTTTTCTGCTTCTCCGCCTCCGGCATATCCTGGTTATTAAATAATTCCTCCACCGGGTTATTTTTGGGGTAGCGCTCAATAAGAAGCATTGCCGGCAGGGTAAAAGTCCCCTGGGCTAAATCCGAGCCTATGGGCTTGCCCATTTCCTTCTCGGTGCCAGTAAAGTCCAGTATGTCATCTATAATCTGGAAGGCGATACCAAGGTTATAGCCGTACTCCCTCAGGATTTCAACTGACTCCTCCGGTGCCTGGCTCAGAATACCCCCCGACTCCGTCGCCAGTGAAAAGAGGGAGGCGGTCTTGCTGGAAATCCTCTCCAGGTAGTGGTCGGGGGTCTGCTTCAGGTTAAAGGCGTCAAAGGTCTGCACCAGTTCCCCGCTGGAGATAATCTGGAGGGTCTTGGAAAAGAGCCTTATTACCCGCAGATTGTCGGTGGCGGCGGCAAACTCTCCCGCCTTGGCAAATATATAGTCGCCTAATAGCACTGCCCTGTCCTCGCCCCAGAGGCTGTTAATCGTCGATCGGCCCCGGCGGATGGGGGAGTCGTCAATGGCGTCATCATGGACTAGGGTGGCATTGTGCATAAGCTCAACGGCGGTAGCCATGGGCAGGAGCAGGTCGAGATTGTAGTGGTGGAGCTTGCCTGATAGTAAGGTAAGAGCGGGGCGGATTCCCTTGCCCCCGCTCAGGGTGTAACTCAGCAGCTCAGCCAGACGGGGGAAGTCAACCTTGCTCACGGACTTTAGCTGGCTCTCCACCTTAGCTAAATCTTGCTGAACCGGCGCGTAGACCTGGCTAAGTTCCAAGACGCTTGGTCTCCTCCTCAATCAGCTTATCATCCAGTTTGGTGAACAGGGGCTTGGGCTCAAGCAGTTTTTGCCCCGCTGGCGGGGGATGCAGCTTCCAGCCGTCATCTTGAACATCACCCTCAAAGCCGAGATATTCGTGCAGCTTCTGGGAGCTGAAGGGCAGGAAGGGATATAGCGCTGTTCTCAGGCAGGAAATCGCGTAAAGAGTTGCATACAATGAGTCGGCGGCAGCCTGTTTATCTTCTTTAATTATCTTCCACGGCGACTTCTCGTCAAGGTAGCGGTTGGTGGTATGAGCTAGTTCCATAGCTAGCATTATTGCCTGTTTGAAATGGCAGGCGGCGAGAAGCCCGTCCATGCCCTTAAGGGTATCCTCAGTCTTATCAATGAGAGCTTGGCTCGGCTTATCAAGTTCCCCGGGTGTCGGCACACAGCCATCAAAGTTCCGGTAGACGAAGGTAAGCACGCGGTTGACCAGGTTGCCGTAGGTTGCCACCAGCTCATCGTTGTTGCGGCGGACAAACTCGCGCCAGGAAAAATCGGTATCTCCCGTCTCGGGCATGTTTATGGACAATAGATAACGCAGGGGGTCAGGCTCATAGCGGGATAGATAGTCAGGCAGCCAGACCGCCCAGTGGCGGCTGGTGGAAAGCTTTTTGCCTTCTATGGTTAGAAACTCGTTAGCCGGCACGTCGTAGGGCAGATTTAACCCCCCGTAGCCCATCAGCATCGCCGGCCAGATGAGGGTGTGAAAGGGGATGTTGTCCTTGCCGATGAAGTAATAGCTCTTTGCCCCCTCCTCCCAGAAGGGTCGCCATCCTTCCTCGTTCCCTTTGGACTTAGCCCATTCCTTGGTTGCTGACAGGTAGCCGATGACCGCCTCAAACCAGACGTATATGCGCTTATTCTCAAAGCCGCTGACCGGCACCGCCACCCCCCACTCTATATCGCGGGTGATAGCCCTATCTCTGAGTCCCTCCTTCAGATAGCGCTGAGTGAGGGCATAGACATTGGGTCGCCACTGACCTTGTTCGCCTGCCCATTCGGAAAGCTCTTTCTGGAAGGCGGAGAGCTTTAAAAAGAAATGCTCCGAGTCCTTAAACTGGGGGGTGGTACCGCACAGTCGGCAGTAAGGGTTGATTAACTCCGCCGGATTGAGCGGCTTGCCGCAGCCATCGCACTGATCGCCGCGGGTGCCGGAGAAATTACAGTGGGGGCAGGTGCCTTCAATATAGCGGTCGGGCAGAAACCGCTGGCAGTGGGGGCAGTAGGGCTGGGAGACGCTGGACTTGTAGATATAGCCCTTATCGAGCAGGGTGAGGAATATATCTTGGGCTACCTCGGCGTGGTTAGCCGTGCCGGTGGTGGTAAATAAGTCAAAGGAGATGCCAAACCTCCGCCATGATTCAAGAAAGCCCTGGTGATATTTGGCGGTAATTTCGGCGGGCGTCTTGCCTTCCTCATCAGCCTTGATGGTTATCGGCGTGCCGTGCTGGTCTGAGCCCGATACCATTAATACCTCGTTTCCCTTGATGCGATGGTAGCGGGCGAATATGTCCGCCGGCAGATATGCCCCGGCAATATGCCCCAGATGTAACGGGCCATCGGCATAAGGCCAGGCAACGGCGACAAGAATTCTCTCACTCATTTTTGGCTAAAACCTTATCACGAATAATCAGGCTTTTCCGGGAAGATGGTAAGTATTCGCTGGCCCTTTTCCTCTATGTAGCGGGCGTAACCCTTTTTCAGGCTACAATTAATACATAAATGCATTTTGCCTTCCGCCTCATCAATAATCAGATAACGCTCAGGAAACGGTATAAGGCGTTGGCACCCATCACAGTTGACATCACCTAAAGATATACAACCACAGCGCATCTACTCACTCCTAAGATAATTTAAGCCACGCCCGATATAGCTCTTTTTTGGATACCCCGCTTTCCCCAGCCACCCTGGCTATCGCCTCTTTAGCCGCTGTCCCTGAGCGGCGCATCTCCCCTAACTGCTTCTTTATCGCCGGGGTCAGCTTGGGTTTCTCCCGCCCTTTTTTGCCCTCAATAACCAGGGTAAACTCACCCCTCGGCTTGATAAAGTGGGCTATAGCCTGGCTTACGCTCCCCCGAAAAACCTCTTCGTGGAGCTTGGTTAGTTCCCGGCAGACTGATATTTTTCTATCACCAAGGACGGCCAGTATGTCTTTTAGTGCTGCCGGCAGGCGGTGGGGCGACTCAAAGACGACGATGGTGGCTGCCTCATCGGCAACGGACTTTAACAAGCGTTGCCGGGCGCCAGTCTTATTGGGCAAAAAGCCGAGATAGATAAACTTTCTGGTATCCAGTCCGGAGACGGCAAGGGCGGTGATAACCACCGAGGGTCCGGGAATGGGGACTACGGGAATACCCCGCTCGGTGCAAGCCACAACAAGCTCATAGCCGGGGTCGGATATGCCTGGCATTCCGGCATCAGAGACGAGAGCCACGTCCTCCTCGCTGAGGCGGTTTAAGATATAACCCAGTTTGGTTCGCTTGTTGCGCTCGTGATAACTTGTCATCGGGGTCTTAATTTCATAAGTGACCAGAAGCCGCCTCGTCCTGCGGGTATCCTCGGCGGCAATAAGCTTCACCTCACGCAGAATACCCAGGGCACGCAGGGTGATGTCCTCCAGATTGCCGATAGGGGTAGCCACAATATAAAGAGCCGGCATTCTGAGCTATTATAACTCACCGTTAACCCTCCGTCTACCTAGA
>CAZUHO010000039.1:0-6947 GCA_964620725.1 uncultured Dehalococcoidales bacterium | reverse complement strand
AGACTATCCTCAAAATGAATAGACAACTCAACGCTAGGTCGAACCGAGGCGGAGAGGGAGAGAGAGCTTTAGCCGCCGAGGCTGTAGACGCTAGTGAATCTTCATCGTAAGGAGGGTGAAAATTGCCGAATAAGAATAACAAAGACCAGAATGCCGCCGGGGAGGAGCTGGAAGGTAGCGCCACCAGAATTGCCGAGCTTGAGCAGCTTATCGCCAGCAAGGAGAAGGAGCTTGCGGCCAAGGACTCCCGCATCTCTGAGCTTGAGCAAGCGGTAGCTGATAAGGACAGCCAGATTGCTGACCTAAATCAGTCCTTAGCTGACATAGAAAGCGGTTTATCTCAGGCGGTAGCAGCCTACCGGGCGCTGGTAGTCAAAGCAAACCCCGCCGTACCCGAGGAGCTGATAAGCGGGGACACCATTGAGGAGATTGACGATTCTCTAGCCAATGCCCGGCTTCTTGTTGATAGGGTAAGGCAGGAGCTGGAGGTTGAGATCGCCGCCGCCAAGATTCCGGCGGGGTCGCCACTTAGGACGCCGCTGGACTTCTCAGCGCTATCCCCGAAGGAGAAGATTCAATACGCAATAGGAGAAAGGAGATAAAAAATGGCATTAACATTAAATGAGGCAGCCAAGCTGTCCAACGATATGCTTCTGCAGGGGGTGGTGGAGACCATAGTCAAGGACTCGCCCGTCCTTCAGCAGCTATCCTTTATTGAGATTGTGGGCAATGTCCTTACCTATAACCAGGAACAGACCCTGCCCACCATAGATTTCTATGATGTCGGTGATACCTGGACCGAGTCCACCCCCACCTTTGAGCAGAAAACGGCAAGCCTGAAGATTATGGGCGGTGACGCCGATGTCGATAACTTCCTCAAGGCGACCAGGAGTAATATCCAGGACCTGGAGGCAGCCGTGGTCGAGCTCAAGGCTAAGGCGCTCAGGGACAAGTTTGAGGACACCTTCATCTACGGCGATGCTTCAGATAACAAGCAGTTTGACGGGCTGAGGAAGCTCATCGATACCACCACCGCCAGCGACCAGCTAATAGCCATGGGGCCAACCGGGGCTACCCTGACCCTGGCCAAGCTGGACGAGCTTATTGACGCCGTAAAGGGCGGTAAGCCCGCTCTGCTGCTGATGAGCCGGCGCTCAAGGCGCAAGCTTAACGCCCTGGTCAGGGCTGCCGGCGGCATGATTGAGACCGACAGGGATAACTGGGGCAACTTTGTCCAGTTGTGGGACGGCATCCCCATCGGCGTCAATGACTGGATACTGGACACCCATGTCCTTACCGATGGTGTGGAGACGGATACCACCGGCGGCGACTGCTCCACCATCTATGCCTTCCAGATGGGCGAGGGGGCGCTCTGCGGCTTAACCGGCCCCGGTCATATCACCGTTGAGCCCATAGGCTCGCTGGAGACCAAGGACGCATCACGGACCCGAATTAAGTGGTACTGCTCGCTGGCTCTGTTCAGCTCAATCAAGGCGGCCGCTTTAATCGGCGTTCAGGACTAAATTAAGCCAATTTCGGGGGAGCCTCTCAAGGGGCTCCCCCAGAGGAGAAGAAGATGGAAAACAGAGATTCAGCTCAGTGGAAATGTCGCTACAGGCTTGAGAAAAGAGAGGGCGATATAAACGCCTGCCCCTCGCCGGAGGAAAGACTCGCCTTTCTGGAAAATACCAGCCCTTACGAGGTCATAGAGCGAGAGGGTAACTGCCTCTTGAATACCGGCATTGATGAGATGTGGGACTTGATTGTCGGCGATTCATCGGCTTACTTTGACAACTCTGATGCCCAGATTGGCGTTGGTGATGATAATACCGCCGCCGATCCCTCCCAGACCGATTTGCAGGCAGCGACCAACAAGACCTACAAGGGGATGGAGGATGGCTATCCCACCTCTACCTCCCAGAAGGCAACCTTTAAGGCTAGCTTCGGGGCTAGCGAAGCCAATTATACCTGGAACGAATGGGTGGTAAAGCACGGGACCAGTGGCAAGTGCCTCAACCGCAAGGTTGACGCTCTGGGCACTAAATCTTCTGGCACCTGGACTTTAGAAGTTAGCATTACCTTGAGTTAGTGGAGTGGTTTTATGTCTCAGCATACTAAAGAGCAAATCCTGGCTGGTCGCCAGGCTGTTGATGCCTATAGACAGGCGCATAGCGGGATTCACCAGAAGCCCTGGCATAAGGGCATATCCGAAGAACATACCCTTATCCTGAATGAACTATCGGGCAAGCTCGCCGATTTAGGCTTTGGCTCTCTTGAGGAGTTCTTTGAGGCGAACAAGGCACTGAACATCCAGATAATCAGGGAGTGCTACCGGGAGGAAGGCTTCTGTGATGGTTGTGCCCGCTTTGGCGGGGAGAGGAAATGCACGGAAGCCTCCTGGAATACGAGAGCTTTGCCTCCAACGGCAGAGCACCCTTATAAGCACTTGCCCATGCCGCTATCCGACTATCCCGAGGCTGCCCTTTACTGGCTTGACAAAATCGGTGACGCCCCCTGTCAGTCTGATGAGAGGGGCGGACATAGACTAATCAAGGTTGAAGAACCCGATATAGACTGGCGGTGGCACTAATGGCAACCGAGATTTTGAGACCAAATGCTGCCGGTGATGAGGAAAGCATTGCTAGTGCTACCTCTGGTTCGGGTAATCACTGGCAAGATGTAGACGAGGCAACGCCGGATGAGGACACTAGCCGTGTCTATACTAACGCTATGACTTTACAGAGGGACTTGTATAATCTTCCGGCACACTCCGGCTCAGGGACGATAAACTTCATCAAGATTTATGTCAGGTGTAAACGTGATAGTGTTGGCGGTTTCTACGGTTATACCAAGCCATCACTCAAGAGTAATAGCACGGTAACCGATGGCACCGAGGTTGAGGTAACCTCTGCCTATGTAACCTACTCCCAGCAATGGAGCACCAACCCTGCCGATGGTGAGGCTTGGGAGTGGTCTGATATAGATGCTTTACAGATAGGCGTCTTGCTGAAAACTAATAGTACTAAATATTCAGCACACTGCACTCAGGTCTATGTTGAGGTTGACTATACACCAGGGGTAACCGAAAAGACCTCGTCTGATACCGGTTCCGGTGCTGACGGCTATGTCTCGCTGGAGACGGGGGAGGTTAAGACTTCGTCTGATGCCGGCTCCGGCATAGATGGTACGCCACTGCCGGGCGCGAGCCTGGCTGGCAATGAAACCGGCTCTGGCATTGAAGCCCTCGCCTTCCGGCTGTTAGCTGCCTTTGATGCTGGCACTGGTATTGATATTGGCAATGTCGAAATCGAGGGGACGCTCAAGAACCTCTTTGCCAGTGAGCTGGGAGAAGGCTCAGACTGCCTTACCGCCAAGATAGAAATGCCAACCAAGGGGGGAGGTATGAAATTATGGACCTAAACACAATGAGAACTATCCTCAGGCGCGACCTGAAGGATGAGGACGCAGCGAATTATCGCTGGAGTGATGACGAGCTGGACAGGCACATCGCCCATGCGGTAAAGGATTTCTCGGAAGCGCTGCCTCTGCCGGCAAAAGCCACCCTGCCCACCACCGCCGGCTCCAGGGTGATTGATATATCATCCCTCGCCGATAGGGTTATGGTGGAGGCGGTGGAGTATCCTTTGGACGAATTCCCGCCCCGCTACCAGAGGTTCGCTCTCTGGGGGCATGCCCTGACCCTTTTTGGCGATGAAGCCCCCGATGGCGCTAACTGCATTGTCTATTACGGTATGCTCCATACCCTTGACGGGGAGGGGTCTACCATCCCCGCCAAGCACGAGGACTTGATTGCTATCGGCGCCGGGGGCTATGCCGCTGTGGGGTGGGCGAGCTACGCCATCAATAAGGTTAGCCTCGGCGGCACCACCACCCCGGAGGAGTTCCTCAACTGGGGCAATCAGAGACTGAAGCAGTTTAGAAGCGAGCTGAGGAGACTGGGGAGAAGGAACCAGGTCAGAATTCGTCAGCTCTACAAGATGTGAAGGAGACTGGCGGCGCTAATATAGGAGGTGAAAGAAATGCAGGACTTAACTCAGTGTATCAAGACCCTTATCAGACCCTTTATCATCGTCTGGGGCTTTACGGTCTATGGCATCTGCATTTTGACTGAGATGGAGGTGCCGGTGCTATTAGCCGGGCTGGTCTCGGTGGTTATCGTGGAATACTTTGGTGAAAGAGCCATCAAAAGGCTCAGGGAAAAATGATACAACGTCTGTATAAGTGGCTTTGGACCAGGATAGGTGGCAGACCCTGGACTTATATTATCCGGGATAACCAGAGGAAATACCCCCTGCTCTGGCTACTCTTGTTTCTAGTCATCGGCATCCTGCTCGGTCACCTCTTCTGGTGAAGACTAAAGGAGCTAAATGAGGCAGCTTAGTTCAACATTGCTTGCCGCCCAGCAGCAAGCCACCTCCGCCCCCTACGTCAGGGTGGAGGCATCAGATAAGCACTGTGGGGTAGTCAACCTGCACTGGGAGAGGCTTTATACCGGCGACGAGGACGATTACTTTCACGCCGCCACCATGCCTGGTGATGGTTCCCTAATCAGGGTCAGGGTAACTCCCACCGCTGACTCCAGAAAGCTTTATCGGCAGAGGGTGGCTGACCCCACCCCCCAGTCCGATTTCAGCCAGTGGGTCTACACCAACCAGTATGACGTGGTTACTGTTGCTGGCTGCTCTCTGGGGGCTGAGGTCTCTATCTTCTGGATTAAGAGCGACCGCAAGATCTACCAGCTAAAGAGCACCGACTGTGGGGCTAGCTGGGGAAGCCCTCAGCTCATTGGTTATACCCCCACCACCGCCATCAGTGGCGTTGCCGCCTCCTATAAGCCGAACGGCGATATCGCCCTCTTCTTTGCCGACCAGGCGACCCTCTACGTAATGAAGCGAATGGGTGGTAGCTGGGGGGACAGAGTTGCCTGGGACAAGTCCACCGGCGACCTATCCGGTGTTGCCACCGTTTATGGTAGCGACTGGAACCTTTTTGTTACCGGCAGGGACTCGAACGGTAATTTTAGGTTGTGGTCGCTGGTTTACGGTGATGGCGGGGATGTAGCTGCTGATAGTTGGTCGGAGCTCAGGGAATTTGCCTCAGCCCCGTCAGACGGCGGCTTTGAGTACCGGACGCCTTTTATGGATAAGCCCGATGTCTATCGCTGTTTCTTTGTTGAGAAGTTCAGCGGCGACAAGCCGTATAGCCGCCCCTTCTGGTCGCACCTAGCCGTGGAGGGCAGCTTTATTGACAGCCCCTGGCATGAGCCGGTGCCTTTCAACCTTTCCTGCCAGTACGGCATGGCTATCGCCCACCATGGCCAGTATTGCTGGCTGTCCACCCCCTACGGTGTGTGGCGGGCTGAGCTTACCCCACAGAGCCTGGACCTATCCGCCGACGCCCTGTCACTAAGGTTTGAGGCTGGTGGAAGCAGCGGTAATCTTACCGTGGAGCTGAGAAACGACGACGGCAGGTATGCTTCGCCGGGGGAGGGGGAGCTTTCCCTCCTTGACGTCGGCTGTCAGCTTGAGTTCAGCCCCGGCTATGTTACCCCTCAGGGGAACGAGGTAAGCCAGGGGCTTAGCTTCACCCTCACCGCCTTTGAGCATACCAGCGCCGGCGGTAAGGCAAGTCTGCTTCTCCATGCCTCAGACGGCTGGAGCCTGATTGAAGGCTGGAGAGCCAGGCACCAGTTCCGCTGGAACAAGGAATATGATGAGCTGAACGTTAAACAGCTCCTTCAGTTTGTGCTGGCCAGGGTCGGGCTGAGGCTTGAGGCAAAATCCGAGTCTTCGGTTTTAACCGGCTACTACCCCGATTTCACCATCAACTCCAATAACGGGGGTGACAGCGTTATCCGCCGGCTCCTTTCCTTCGTCCCTGATACTTTATTTATTGAGGGCAACACAGCCTACGTGGTAAATCCCCAGGCATCGGATAGCTCCGTCTATAGTTATGGTGCCTCGCATTATATTCTGGATGGCAGGTATAGAAAGGCGGCTCAGGGGCTTAGCCGGGTCCAGGTTGAGGGTTATGACCCGGTGCAGGAAAAGGCGATAGTGGTTGACTGCTTCACCTGGGACCAGATAGAAAAGCTCTACGACCGGCTGAGGCAACTTGAGGACAGGAATATAGACAGCGTAACCAAGGCTGAGGAGAGGGGGGAGGCTTATCTGAGGGGGGCGGAGGTGGAATCGGTTAACGGCTCCATCCTCATCCCGGTTAACTGCGGTCAGCAGCTATATGATGTTATTGACATAGCCGATAGCCGGGCTGGTCTTGATGCCGCTAAGAGGAGGGTGCTCGGGCTGACGCTGGTCTATAGCCCCAAAAGGGGGGAGTATCAGCAGCGGTTATTACTTGGAGGAGTGTAGAACAAGAGCCAAAGGGAGGCGAACCCCCCTGTTTTAACCTGTGTTTTTCTTCCCACCCTCCCGCCCTCATAGGCTCTGCGGCTTGTTACGGAGTGAGTACTCCCACCCATTAGGCGTCTGCGGCTTATACCCGCCCTTAGGAACTCTGCTCATCGACCTTAGTGGGTGGGAGGGTGGAAAAGAATGCCTTGGGGGAGTGGTGGGTGGGAAGCAAGACGCAGGTTAAAAGAGAGGAGTGGTTATAAAGATGAGGCTGAGGAAAGGGGTGCTCAAGAGTTTCAACTCCGGGGACTATACCGCCACCGTCCAGCTTGCTGGCAGCTATAAGGTCTATCTGGAAGGTATCGCTGTGGCGCGAAATCTGCCCGCAGCAGAGATGTCGGTGGGTAGAAGGGTAGCCGTTATATTCTTTGACGAGAATAACGCTAAGGATGCCGTAGTGGTAGCGGTCTATACCTGATCTTTACCCGTTAACCCTTTTTTATTTTAAATATCTTAATTTTGCTGAACAGAGAGCTAAACACTGCCTTCACTTTGGGTACCAGTGAGGTAATC
>CAZUHO010000038.1:3225-7031 GCA_964620725.1 uncultured Dehalococcoidales bacterium | reverse complement strand
ACCAAGGACTTTGAATGCTATTGCGGTAAGTATAAGCGGATACGTTACAAGGGGATTATCTGCGATAAGTGCGGTGTTGAGGTCGCCAGGGCTAAGGTACGGCGCGAGCGCATGGGACACATTGAGCTGGCAAGCCCGGTGAGCCATATCTGGTTTGCCAAGGGGATACCCAGCCGCATAGGACTGATGCTTGACCTATCACCGCGGAGCTTGGAGCGTGTCCTCTACTTCTCTCACTATATTATTACCTCCATAGACGATGATGCGCGCCAGGAAACAATTAAGCAGCTAAAGGAGAGCGGCTTACAGCAGATAGATGAGCTCCAGAAGGCGCTGGAGGCTAAGGTTAAAAAGAGTGAGAAGGCGAAGGCGACGGTAGAGGAGATAAACCAGCTACGGCAAAGTGCCGAGGAGGAAAAGCAGGGGATCGAGGAAAGGCTTTCGGCGGCGGTGGAGCAGATAAAGGACTTGAGAAAGGGCATACTGCTCACCGAGAACCAGTATTATGAGCTAAAACAAAGGTATAGCCAGGTTTTTACCGCTGGCATAGGGGCTGAGGCTATCCTTCAGTTGCTTAAGGACTTAAATCTGGATGAGATGCGTAATCGGCTGCTCCAGGAGACCCGCTCCACATCGGGGCAACGCCGGAGAAGGGCGGCTAAGCAATTGCAGGTAGTGGAGGCATTCCGCCGCAGCGGCAATAAGCCGGAGTGGATGATTTTAACGGTATTGCCGGTGCTGCCGCCCGACCTGCGGCCCATGGTCCAACTGGACGGCGGCAGGTTTGCCACCAGCGACCTTAACGACCTCTATCGGCGGGTTATCAACCGCAATAACCGCCTGCGCCACCTTCTGGAAATAGGGGCGCCGGAGATTATCATCCGCAACGAGAAAAGGATGCTCCAGGAAGCGGTTGATTCCCTTATTGATAACGGTAGGAGGGGGCGGGCGGTTGCCATTGGCGGCAACCACAAGCTGAAGTCCCTCTCCGATATGCTCCGCGGCAAGCAGGGGCGCTTTCGCCAGAATTTACTGGGCAAGCGGGTTGACTATAGCGGGCGCTCGGTTATTGTTGTTGGCCCCGAGCTCAAGCTGCACCAGTGCGGACTGCCAAGACGAATGGCAGTGGAGCTGTTCAAGCCGTTCATTATGCGGCGGCTGGTAGAACAAGGGCTTGCCCACAATATTAAGAGTGCTCGCCGACTGGTGGAGAGACATAAGCCAGAGGTCTACGACATACTTGAAGAGGTGGTCAAGGAGCGGCCGGTATTGCTTAATCGCGCCCCCACCCTGCACCGCCTCAGCATTCAGGCGTTTGAGCCGGTGCTCATTGATGGCAGTGCCATCCAGATTCACCCCCTGGTATGTTCTGCTTTCAATGCTGACTTTGACGGTGACCAGATGGCAGTTCATGTCCCTCTGTCTAAAGCGGCCGTGGCGCAAGCCAGGGAAATCATGCTCAGCACCCAAAACATGCTCCTGCCCAGCTCCGGGGAGCCGGTAGTAACACCGACCCTGGACATGGTTCTGGGCTGCTATTACCTGACCACTATTATTCCCGGGGCCAGGGGTGAGGGCTCAATCTTCGGCAGTTTTGAGGAGGCAATGCTCGCCTATGAACTGGGGCGCATTGACCTCAGGGCTGAGATTGAGGTCAGAAAGCAGCAGGAGGACGGGCAGAGGATTAAGACCAGCGTCGGGCGCATCATCTTCAACGATGTTCTCCCCCCTGAGCTCGGTTTCTACAATAAAGCTGTTGATAAGGGAAGCTTGAAGCAGATGGTGGCTGATTGCCATAAGCTATTAACTAACGAGGAGACGGCTAAGGTGGTGGACAGTATCAAACATCTGGGCTTCAGCTATGCCACCAAGTCAGGGACTACCATTGCCATGGGGGATATTCAGGTCCCGGAGAGCAAGCCCAAGTTGCTGGAGGAGGCGGGGGAGAGGGTGGCTATCATTGAAAACCAGTATAACCGCGGTCTAATTACCGAGGACGAAAAGTATGATAGCACCATAACGGTATGGATGGAAGCCACCGATAAGATTACCGATATTATCTCCCAGACCCTTGACCGCTATGGTGGCATCTACATGATGGCAACCTCAGGGGCAAAGGGTAATATCTCCCAGATAAGGCAGATGGCAGGTATGCGGGGGCTGATGACCGACCCCGCGGGCAAGATAATAGACTTCCCCATAAAGTCGGGGCTCCGTGAAGGGCTCACTGTTCTGGAATACTTTATCTCTACCCACGGTGCTCGCAAGGGGTTAGCCGATACCGCCCTGAGGACATCGGATTCGGGCTATCTCACCAGACGCCTTATTGATGTTGCCCAGGATGTTATCACCTGCGAGGAGGACTGCGGCGCTACTGAGGGTGTATGGATATCGGAGCCAAAGGAAAAGGAGCTACTGCCGACATTTGCTGAGCGAATAATGGGGCGGTTAGCTGCCAGCAAGGTGGTCAACCCCAAGACCAAGAAAATCATTGTTGACCGCAATGAGGAGATTAGCGAGGACAAGGCAAAAAAGATTGTTGCCGCCGGCATAACCAGGGTTCACGTCCGCTCTCCGATCAGCTGCCGCTCCAAGTACGGCGCCTGCCGCTACTGCTACGGGCGAGACCTTAGCCGGGGGAATATGGTTGACCTCAACACGGCGGTAGGGATAATTGCCGCCCAGAGCATTGGTGAGCCAGGTACCCAGCTGACCCTGCGTACCTTCCACACCGGCGGTGTGGTCGGGCTTGATATTACCAGCGGTCTACCCAGGGTGGAGGAACTATTTGAGGCCAGACCGCCTAAGGGTCAGGCGATTATCTCAGAAATAGACGGCAAGGCCGAGGTGACTGAGGATGATGGGGGAAGGGTGATAAGGGTCGCCAGTTCCGAGGTCTACCGTGACGAATACCAACTGCCGACGGGCTGGAAGTTTGTGGTAAGTAGCGGGCAGCAGGTGGATATAGGAGCGGTGTTAGCCGAGCCACCGGCTGAGAAAAAGAAAAAGACCAAGACCAAGGCTAAGACCAAGGCCAAGACTAAATCTAAGGCCAAGGCTTCAGCAGAGGAAGTAGCGCTGACCGCCGAGGCTAAACCTCTACAGGCAAGTGTTGCCGGGGAGGTAACTATTAAGGGTAAGCAGCTATTTATTAGCTATCTGGAGGAGGAGCAGCAGGAGTATGTGGCTCCGGCTAGCGCCCATATTCGGGTGCAGAGCGGGGATGATATAAAGGCGGGACAGCAGCTTACCGATGGCTCGATTAATCCACAGGATATCCTGCGTATTTTGGGTAAGGAAGCGACCCAGCAATACATGGTGGATGAGGTGCAAAAGGTATATCGCTCCCAGGGAGTGAATATAAACGATAAGCATATTGAAGTTATCGTCAGCCGCATGCTGTCCAAGGTTCGCATTGACTTTTCGGGTGATACTGACCTCGTGCCCGGGGAGCTGATAGACATCTTCCGCTATGAAGATATTAACGCCAAGATACTGGCGGAGGGCGGTGAGCCGGCTACCGCCCACGCCGTTCTAATGGGTATAACCAGGGCTTCGCTGAACACCGAGAGCTGGCTGGCAGCGGCCTCATTCCAGGAGACAACCAGAGTGCTCACCGAGGCTGCGATTAAAGGCGAGATTGACCGGCTGGTCGGGCTTAAGGAGAATGTAATTATCGGCAAGCTGATTCCGGCTTGCCACCCCATCGCTGAGGAAGAGGTTGCGGAGGAGGAGCCCAGCGAAGAAGCGAAGGCTGAGGGATTGCTAAGTCTGTTAGCTGGAGAGACAGGCGTTGAGGAGAAGCC
>CAZUHO010000038.1:0-3125 GCA_964620725.1 uncultured Dehalococcoidales bacterium | reverse complement strand
CCAAGCCCGGATTAAACACCCAGAAAAATAAGATGTGGTATAATAAAATGGTTTAGCAAGGATGGCTAAAATAGAGCGCATTATATCAGGTAAACCCGGGACTGAGGATGTAAGCCTTGACACTAGCCTCCGCCCCCGCCGCTTTGATGACTTTATCGGGCAGGACAAGGTCAAGCAGAATCTGGGGATAGCCATCACGGCGGCTAAGGGCAGGGATGAGGCGCTGGACCATATCCTGCTTTACGGTCCCCCGGGGCTGGGGAAAACGACTCTGGCTTATATCATTGCCGCTGAGATGGGGGTAAACATCAGGGTTACCTCCGGTCCGGCGATAGAGCGCACCGGAGACCTGGCGGCTATCCTGACCAACCTCCACAACCACGACGTTCTTTTTATTGATGAAATCCACCGCTTAGGCCGGCCGGTGGAAGAGGTACTGTACCTGGCGATGGAAGACTTCGCCCTTGATATTGTTATCGGCAAGGGTGCCGGTGCCAAGAGCCTGCGCCTGAATTTGCCGGCGTTTACCCTTATTGGCGCCACCACCCGCTTCGGCTTGCTCAGCCCGCCCCTCAGAGACCGCTTCGGTGCTGTTTACCGCCTTGATTTTTATGACCAGCCGTCTATAGGCAAGATCCTCCACCGCTCCGCCCGAATCCTGCAGGTAAAGGCGGAGGATGAAGGACTGGACGAAATGGCTCGCCGGGCCAGGGGCACCCCCAGAGTGGCTAACCGGCTGCTCAAGCGAGTGAGGGACTACGCCGAGGTGATGGCGGACGGTGTTGCCACCCGAACGGTAGCCGTTGAGGCATTATCCAAGCTTGAGGTAGACCAGATCGGTCTGGACGAGATAGACCATAAGTTGCTCCACACCATCGTTGACAAGTTTAACGGGGGACCGGTGGGGCTGGATACCATCGCCGCCTCCATCAGCGAGGAGGCGGATACTATTACCGATGTCTACGAGCCATATCTTTTGCAGCTCGGCTTTCTGGAGCGCACCCCCCGCGGGCGCTTAGCCACCCAGCTGGCATACGAGCACCTGGGGCTGCCCTATAATAAAGACAAATCGGCTCAGCCAACCCTCTGGCAAGATAGTAGCGGCGGTGAAGAGGAAAGTTCTCCTTCATAGCTGCTGTGCCCACTGCGCCGCCTACACCGTTAGTTACTGGCGGGAGCAGGGCTACGATGTCAGCGCCCTCTGGTATAACCCCAATATCCACCCCTATACCGAGCACCAGCACCGCCTTGAGGCAATGCAGTCCCTGGCTGAAGAGGTAAATTTGCCCCTCATAGTAAGCGGGGGCTATGACATGCCTGAATACTTCCGCCGGGTGGCGGGGCATGAGGCCGAGCGCTGCCGGTACTGCTTTAGGCTTCGCCTTTCCAGGACGGCGGAAACTGCTAAAGCTATGGGCTTTGATGCCTTCACCACCACCCTGCTCATCAGCCCCCACCAGAAGCACGACCTAATACGGGAGGTTGGTAACGAGGTGGCAAAGGAAGAGGGTGTGGACTTCCTCTACGCCGACCTGAGAAAACGCTACTCGGATAGCCGGCATATGACAAAACCTATGGAGCTCTACCGTCAGCAATACTGCGGCTGTATCTACAGTGAGTGGGAACGCTACGCCGACATGACTAAAAAATAAAAGGGAGCCTTCAAGGCTCCCTTTTCAATGTTTGCCCTATCTTTATAGTCAGTTTGCCCTATCTTTATAGTCAGTCAGCTGTTTCGGGTGGACCCGACCAGGGACCCCCTCTGTGGCCGCCGAACCCACCGAACACGGGACCGCTACCTGCGGCGGGGAAGCCAAAGCCGAAGCCGTTACCGGCTAAGCCCGGTCCCAGACACTCTGGCTTCTGCTCCCACCACTCCTGGAGGGCGTCAGCCTCTTCTTGAGTGAGGCGCCCTTCCTCCACGGCTTTATCAAGACGACTGGTAAGAGCCTCTTCCCTAATCTCCTGCTGGGCGCTGGTGATGGCGGCTTGCAGCTCATCCACGCTAACGCCCAGGTTATCAGCCACCTTGGCGAGGAAGCTCTCATGGAGTTCGTTAAATGGTGGGGTGGGGAGCTCTTCATCCTGTGCCAGGGCTGCGGTGACGCCGCCAACTGTCAGCGCCAGCACCGCCGCCAGCACGGCAATTATGACCTTCATTCTTTTGGACATTGCTTCTAACCTCCTTTTGGCTAATATATATAACGAAAAAGTGGCCAATTAGTTAGTAGCAAATTGAGCAATTTTAAAAACTTCGGCTAGTCTAAAGCCTCAAGGGCTCTCTGATATCCGATTGTTGAGACATCAATGGCGTGGAGCAGGGCAGGCTTTGCTGAATACGGCGCCTGCTCCACTAGCGCCTGGAGAAGGGCTTGGTGGCTGGCGGCATTATGCTCCAACGTCATCCTGAGCCTGCCCCGGTTATCAGCTTGGACATGGTTCCCCCTGCCCCAAGACTCCCCGGCTAGGGGTGCCATCATCATCGGTGCCCCACCTTCCTCTTGGGCTAGGACTAGGGTGGCTAGCATCGCCAGACGATTGTCCAAATGCTGGGTGATTAGCCCTATCTGCTGGAAATCCCCCTTCTCTGCCAGGTAGATTATCTCCACCACCCTCCTGTCCGCCATCTCGGCGCACAGCCTTGCCTTGCCTATCTGGGAGAGGTTCAGCGCTAATTGCGCCTCCTCGGTGGCTAGCTTTATCGGGTAGAGGGGGCTATCGGGCATACTGTTGCCGGCGGCTATCACCGTGCCGCTGCCAGCCAGCAGGAGGGCGAGGGCTATAGCCGTCACCGTTGCCCACCGTGGAAACCAGCCAAGAGAGGGGCGGGGACGGGGGGCTGATTCACTGAGTGCCGAGCGGAACTGGTATCTGGCTCTGGCTTTAAAGTCAGCCCTGGGCTTAATTGCCGATGCCCTCTTAGCCGCCAGAGCCGTCTCCAGCAATGGCTTAAGCTCGGCTGCCTGTTCAGGGTAGCTCTGAAGGCACTGCTCTATGGCCTCCCCCTTGAGCAGCCGCTCCAGGCATTCGTTCAGGATGTTATTAAACTCTTTATCTTTCATTCTCTGCCACCGCCTCTGCCACCAATAGTTCCTGGCGCAGGGCTAGTATGGCGCTATGCTGCA
>CAZUHO010000037.1:6231-7571 GCA_964620725.1 uncultured Dehalococcoidales bacterium | reverse complement strand
TATCGGCGGGTAGTGGCTAAGTTCGGCACCAGCCTGCTTACCGGCGGCAGCGACCGTCTTGACCGGAATATAATGTCAAGCCTGGTAAAGCAGGTGGCGCAACTGCACAAGCAGGGGCTGGAGGTAATTATAGTTTCCTCCGGGTCTATAGCCTCGGGCAAGCATGAGCTGGGGTTGACCAAGAAGGTTAAGGGCGTCCCCTTCAAGCAGGTGCTGGCTTCGGTGGGGCAGCACCGTTTGATGAGCTTATACGAGCAGCTTTTCCGCAAGCACAATATCACGGTGGCTCAGGCGTTGCTGGCTAAGGTTGACCTCTTTGACCGGGCGGGTTATCTTAATGCCCGGAATACCCTCCTCGCTTTGCTGGAGCTGAAGGTAATATGTATCGTCAATGAGAACGATGTCGTTGCCGTTGACGAGCTCCACGAAGCCATGTTTGGTGATAACGATAACCTTTCGGCGATGGTGGCTAACCTTGTTGACGCCGACCTGCTGATGATTCTTACCGATACCGCCGGGCTTTATACTGCTGACATCAATCTCGACCCCGATGCCCGCCTTATTTCGGAGGTGGAGAGGATAGACTCGGAGATTGAGCGCCTGGCGGCTGGCACTTCCAGCAAGCTTGGCACCGGAGGCATGGTTACCAAGGTAGAGGCGGCAAGGCTGGCTACTGCCTCCGGGGTGACGGTGGTCATCGCTGACGGCAGGGAAAAGGATGTTATCCTGCGGCTGGCAAAGGGTGAGGCTCTGGGCACCCGCTTTCTGCCTACTACCAGCAAGCTTGAGAGCCGCCGGCGCTGGATGCTCAGCGGTCTCGCCGTTAAGGGCAAGCTGGTGGTTGATTCGGGGGCGGCGGTAGCCCTGAAGAAGCAGAAGAGGAGCCTGCTAGCCGCCGGTATCAAGGATGTTGACGGCGAGTTTCAGCGGGGCGACATCGTGAATATCTATGACCCCGATGAATGCCGGGTTGGCTGCGGCATAACCAACTATAGCTCGGCTGATATTAAGGTAATTAAAGGGGCACACTCGGAGAAGATTACTGACCTGCTTGGCTACGACTACGGCTCTGAGATAGTGCACCGGAATAATCTGGTAGTATTAGAATAAGGAGCAAACATGGACATTAAAGAGGGTAGGGGCAAGCTCTATCGTATCGGCAGCGAGCAATTTTTGTCGGATATTGACTATAAGCTCTACCAGGACTTGACTGTTGAGTCAGAGCGCTGGTGGGGGGAGTTTTACCTTGATAGGGGCGTAAAGATTGAAGAGGAAGATGGGTATGTTATTGAGCTGGAGGATGGGTGCAAGGGCAGGTGCTATTTGAAAAAGCTGGTCAA
>CAZUHO010000037.1:1847-6131 GCA_964620725.1 uncultured Dehalococcoidales bacterium | reverse complement strand
ATAAAGCTTTACATAATATTGCAAATGACCTTACCGCCAAGCAGGACGAAATACTCTCCGCCAACCAGATTGACTACCATGCCGCTCACACCTCAGGCATGAATGCCGCCATGTTAGACCGGCTCATGCTCAACCCCAGCCGCCTTGAGGCTATAGCCAAGGATGTGCTGGTGGTGGCGGCACTGCCTGACCCGGTGGGTGAGGTGTTTGATATGCGCACCCTGCCCAATGGCTTGCAGCTCAGCAGGAAGCGGGTGCCGCTGGGGGTGGTTGGCGCTATCTATGAGAGCCGGCCCAATGTTACCATAGACATCTCCGTTCTCTGTTTGAAGTCGGGCAATGCCATTATCTTAAGGGGAGGCAAGGAGGCGATTCACTCCAATAGTGCCTTAGCCAGGGTGGTCCAGGATGCTGCAACCAGAGCCGGCATCCCCGAGGGGGCGGTGCAGTTTATTGAGAATACCGACCGAGCCCTGGTCGATAAGATGCTCAAGATGCGTGATTTCATTGACCTCATGATCCCCCGGGGTGGGGCCGGTCTGATAAAGCTGGTAAGGGATAATGCCGCCATGCCGGTGGTAGCCGGTGGCATTGGTGTCTGCCATACCTATGTGGATAAAAGCGCCGATGTGGATAAGGCGGTGGCTATTGCCTTTAATGCCAAGGTGCAGCGCCCCACCGTTTGCAACGCCCTTGATTGCCTTCTGGTTCATGCTGATATCGCCAAGCGCTATCTCCCCCTGGTGGCGGCGGAGTGGGCTAAGGCGGGGGTGGAAATGCACTGCGATGAGCGGGCGATGGCTATACTTAAATCTAAACCTTCTTTGAAGCTCAAACCAGCCACTGAAGAGGACTGGGGCAAGGAGTTTCTGGCACTGGTGGCGGCGGTTAAGGTGGTGGACTCCCTTGATGAAGCCCTTGAGCATATTGAGCGCTACGGCTCGGGGCACTCCGAGGCCATTATCACCGAGGAAGATAGCGCCGCCGTTCGCTTCCTTGATGAGGTGGATGCTGCCTGCGTCTATGTCAATGCCAGCACCCGCTTCACCGATGGCGGTCAGTTCGGCCTGGGGGCTGAGGTCGGTATTAGCACCCAGAAAATGCATGCCCGGGGTCCATTAGGGGTTAGAGAACTAACTAGCTACAAGTGGATTATCTTGGGCAGCGGGCAGGTGAGAGCTTAGCTGGCTATGCCCTGTCCAGGGCAGCCTGCTGGATTTGGAATAGCTCTTTGATGCCCTTTTCCGCCAGGGCGAGCAGGGAATCAATGGTCTCTCTGGGGAAGGGTTTTGCTTCAGCCGTGCCCTGAACTTCGACGAATTCGCCCTCGCTTGTCATCACCACGTTAAAGTCAACGGCAGCGTTGCAGTCTTCATCGTAGCACAGGTCCAGCAACTGGTTACTGTGCACAATGCCGACGCTGGTGGCGGCTACGGCGCTCTCCAGCGGTATGGACGATATTACCCCCATATTAGCCAGGGTTTGAAGCGCCTGGTGCAGGGCGACATAAGCGCCGGTAATAGCGGCCGTTCTGGTGCCGCCGTCTGCCTGTAACACATCGCAGTCTATAATCAGGGTTCTTTCCCCCAGCAGGGTGAGGTCGGTTACGGCTCGCAGGGAGCGCCCGATGAGGCGTTGAATTTCCTGGCTCCTGCCCGCCACCCTGCCCAGCGATGCTTCGCGGGGGGTTCGGCTGGTGGTGGAGCGGGGTAGCATACCGTATTCCGCTGTAATCCAGCCGCTGCCCTTGTCCCTGAGGAAGCCCGGCACCTTCTCGTCAGCGCTGACCGAGCATAGCACCATGGTCTTTCCCAGTTCTATCAGCGCCGAGCCTTCAGCAAAGCTCTGAAAACCAGGGGTTATCTTTACCGGTCTCAGTTCATCCCAGGCACGCCCGTCAGCTCGTTTCACCTGACTCTCCTTGTTAAGTATGTCAGAGTATAGCACTGATAAGCCATATTGACAATTATATCTACCTCACCCTCTTAAACACCCCACTGAAGCGGGGGTTAAACCGCAGACGCCCCAATAAAGCAGGAGAAAAAGCAAAACCTAATGGGTGGGTGGGTGGGAAAAAGACGCACAGGGGAAGGGGGCAGGGGGGAGTAGGTTACTAATTGACCATTATTCCCTTTATTGACAGCCTTTGACAAGCAAAGCATACTATCATACTATAATTATAATACGATAAGCCTCGGGGGTAAGAAATGCGCATAGAAAGTATAGGGCTTGCTGAACATCTGGGCTCGGTAAAGATTCACGGCGTGCGTAGAGTCCTGGAGTTAGACTCGGGGGCAAGGCCCCTTCAAGATGAAATCCCAGAAGTCGAGAGAATCGAGAAGGAGGCTCTTGAGGATATTGAGCGGGGAATGGCTATCGTTCTCCCCATCAAGGACGAAACCCTCAAGGTCTATGAGGGTGTGCTCAACGGTGTGCCTCACGATTGCCTGATGATAGTAGTCTCCAATAGCAAGAGGGGTGAGGTGGACACCTTTGTCAGTGAGCAGGATATCTTAGCCCGGTTTTGCCACGCCACCAGGCGCCAGGCTTTGATTGTTCATCAGAAAGACCCCGTCCTGGCTGAGGCTCTTAAGCAAGCCGATTATGCTGAGATTTTAGATGAGGAAGGGTTGGTGAGGAACGGGAAGAGCGAGGGGATGATGATAGGGATTTTACTGGCTATGCTGCACGGCAAGGATTATGTGGGGTTTATTGATACCGATAATTACATACCGGGCGCCGTCTGGGAGTATGTGCAGCACTACGCTATCAGCTTTAGCTTGGCTAAATCCCCTTATGTTATGGCCAGGATTTTATGGCGTTATAAGCCCAAGATGACGGAGGAGTTATTTTTTAAGAGGTGGGGAAGGGTCTCGGAGATAAGCAATAAATACATAAATCACCTCCTGTCTGCCAAGAAAAGGTTTGAGACCGAGATTATAAAGACGGCAAACGCTGGGGAACATGCCATGAGCATAAAGCTGGCCAAGATGCTGACCTATGGCTCCGGCTACGCCGTTGAGGTGCAGGAGCTGATGTCCATCTTTGAGCAGTTCGGAGGGCTGCTGCCTATAACCGATAAGAAAGCGGCGGAAAAGGGGGTGGAGATAATTCAGACCGAGACCATAAACCCCCACTTTCATGAGGAAAGGGGTGGGGAGCATCTGGTGCAGGATATGTTATTGCCCAGCCTTTCTGCCATCTACCACAGCCCCCTTTGCGAATTATCCACCAAGAACATGATCTTTAATCAGTTGGTGGAGCAGAAGTGCTTGAAGCCAACGGACGAGGTTCCCCGCGTGCGGCTTATCCCCCCACCCCAAAAGGCGGATATGGGCAAATTTGCTCAGGCAATTGAGGCACAACTTCCTGAGTATTCAGTGCCCAAGGGAAGAATGTTACGCGAGAGATTTATCAGTGCTGAGTTTGGGCGGGCAACGGATAAAGCCAAAAAGGTGGTATTTACCGATTTAGACGGGAGTCTGCTCCATCCTGTCACTTACTCCTATACCCAGGCGCTGGATGCTTTAAGGCTGCTCCAGCAAAAAGAGATACCGCTCGTTTTCTCCTCGGCCAAGACAAGGGCTGAGCAGGAGGTTTATAGAAGGGAACTGGGTGTAAAAGACCCCTTTATAGTTGAAAATGGGGGTGCTATCTTTATACCCAAGGATTACTTCCGTCTCCATTTTACCTATGATAAAGCGACCAAGGATTATCTTGTGATTGAGCTGGGTATCCCCTATCAGGAAGTGAGGCGAAAACTAAAGAAGGC
This sequence comes from uncultured Dehalococcoidales bacterium, assembly GCA_964620725.1. Taxonomy (GTDB): domain Bacteria; phylum Chloroflexota; class Dehalococcoidia; order Dehalococcoidales; family BS750m-G39; genus CAVTZP01. The sequence continues at coordinate 2,359 of CAZUHO010000037.1, read as the reverse complement.
TGTTGAAGGGGAGACTGCCTGTATCGTTAAGGGTTTTGGCGATATGAGTGTAGAAGAGGTAGCTCGCGAGACCGGTTTAAGTTTAACTCGTGCCGAGCTTGCCAAGCAAAGGGAGTACAGCGAGACGGTCAAGATTGAAGGTAATAAAAAGGATGTAGCCCGCGTAGTAAAGAAGATTGAGCAAGCAGGGCTTAACTGTCCCTTCGGCGGGAGATTTTACGGGGTTACGGCAGGGAGTGATAAGGGTAAAGCCGTCAAAATTCTAACCGAGCTTTTCAAGCTAAATTTTGGCAAGATAATGGCCATAGGTATCGGAGATAATGATAGTGATTTGCCCATGTTGTCTATGGTGGACCTGCCAATATTGGTGCAGGTGCAGCGCAATCGCTGGCGAAAGCTGAAGCTGAAGCGTCTCCATAAGGTTAAAGGGGTGGGACCGGAAGGGTGGAGCATAGCGATTAGAGAATTAGTCCAAGAAGAAGCGAAGCTTAAGTGATAGGGGTTTTATTGCC
>CAZUHO010000037.1:0-1747 GCA_964620725.1 uncultured Dehalococcoidales bacterium | reverse complement strand
ATTAGAGAATTAGTCCAAGAAGAAGCGAAGCTTAAGTGATAGGGGTTTTATTGCCCTGGTATAAATCGCCTCTATTTCAGGCTTATTAGATACTCTTTTAGCCAGCTTAAAGCGGCATCAGCCGCACTTTGCTTGTTTTGCTCACGGTCTCCCTGGAAGTTGTGTTTCTGGCTGTAGGTTCTCTCTCCGTGCGCCAGCCCGATAAAAAACAGCCCCACCGGTTTCTCCGGGGCAGCCCCGGCGGGTCCGGCGATGCCGGTATCGGCCAGGCATATATCGGCGGCTAATATTTTTCTGCCGCCCTGCGCCATCTCCTCGGCTACCTCGGCGCTCACCGCACCGTATCGGTTAATGGTCTCCTCACTCACCCCCACCACCTTAATCTTGACCTCATTGCTATAGGCGGTGACCGAGCCTTTGTAGTAGTCTGAACTGCCGGGGGCATTAGTTATTAAGTGGGAGACTAACCCCCCGCTGGCTGATTCCACTATCCCCAGGGTTAGCCCTTTTCGGCGAAGCAGAGCGCCGACCTCTTCCTCTATACTCATATAAACCTTTCCATCAGGGAGTATATTAGCTCTTCATCAACCTGCTTGCCGTCTTGTTGGAGTTTCTGTATTGCCCGCTCCACGCCGTCATGTTTGAGCGAATTATCCAGGTCATCCAGCCCATCGTATATGCCCAACCTTCGGCCGAGCTTGAAATTTCGTTTCTCTTCTGGTGATAGGGACTGGAATTTGGCTATGGTAGCCAGCATCTTCTCCTTGTCTTGGGGCAGCCTCCCCTCGAGTTCCTGGAGCAGGTTGGTGATATGGTCGCTGATGAAGTTTGACTGGCAGTCGAGGTTCTCAATGAGTAGCTTCTCCTCTTCTATAATCTCCTCGTCTGTAGCCCGGATAAAGTTGCCGTTCTTGACCTCCTCATATAAGGGCATGCCCGCCTTGACGGTCAGGGTTCTGACCCGGATAAAGTCTGAGTTTATCTGGTTTAATACCTTTGCCGTTTCCGTGGCATGCTCCCGCCACATCTTCTTTCCCCCCAGGCCGAGGAGGACATATTCACATAGCGAGATGCCCGATTTCACTATATTTTTGCCGCCTTTAACGTGTTCGGCGGCGGTAACCCCCTTGTCCATATATTTAAGCAGGGGGTCATAGCCTGATTCCAGCCCGATATGAAGCCGGGAGAGCCCAGCCTTGCGTAGCTCTATGAATTCCTCCAGCTTCTTTTTAGAGGCTGTCTTGGAGCGGCCATAGCTGGTTACCCTGGTGATGCTGGGCAGGGTCTGCTTCAGGAACTTTATTACCTCAACCAGCTCAGGAGTCCTCATAATCAGGGTATTGGCATCCTGGAGGAAGGCGCTGGTGCCGCCGTGATAGAGCCAGAGGGCAACATTAAAGGAGGCTTCATTTAGCGGGTTATTGAGGATGGCTAGAGCCACCTCCTCCATCCTTTCCCCGTAGCCGGATTTCTTGGCAATCTCCTTTAGCTTATCCTGTATTGCCTTGACGGCCAGTATCTCCTGCTTTATCTCCTCCACCGGCCTCAGCTCAAATTTTTTCCCCTTATAAACATGGCAGAACTTGCAGCGGTTCCAGGGGCAGTTCCTGGTTGCCCTGATGAGGAGGGAATAAGCCTCGCTTGGTGGTCTGATTGGTCCCAGTTCAAAGGAGTCCGTCGTCATTTATTTTCCCTTTACAGGTAGCCGAGCACATATTGCTTGATGAATTCAAAGTTGCGCTTTACC
>CAZUHO010000036.1:4741-7638 GCA_964620725.1 uncultured Dehalococcoidales bacterium | reverse complement strand
TAATGCATTATACTGGTATTGCCGGAGGTGAGATTATGCTGGCGGTGCAAAATCTTCGCTTAAAGCTCAATGGTAAATCCATAATTGACGATTTAAGCCTTGAGGTTAAAAAGGGTGAAATCCACGGGATCCTGGGGGAGAATGGGACGGGCAAGACCACCATCGCCTACCTCGTAATGGGGGTAAATAACTACAAGCCCACCGGGGGGAAAATGCTCTTTGAAGGTCAGGATATTGCCGACCTTTCCGTCTCCCAGCGGGCGAAGATGGGAATAAGCCTAGCCTGGCAGGAGCCGGCCCGGATTGAGGGGCTGACGGTGAGGGACTATCTCAGCCTCAGCGGCAGGAATCAGGGGACTGAGCACATTGAGAGCTATTTGCGCATGGTGGGGTTGGAGCCGGCGCAATATCTGGATAGGGATATTGACGCCACCTTAAGTGGTGGGGAGAGGAAGAGGATTGAGCTGGCTTCGGTGCTGGCTATGCGCCCCAAACTGGCGATACTGGACGAGCCTGACTCCGGTATAGATATTGTCGCCCTGCCGCTAATATTTAACGGCATTACCGAGATGAGCCGACAGGGCTCGTCGGTTTTGCTCATTACCCATAGTGAGAAGATGGCAGAGATAGCCCACCGGGTGTCTATACTATGTGCTGGTAAGATAATCAGGACGGGGACACCCCTGGAATCAAGCCAGTGGTTCAAGGATAACTGCCTGACCTGCCCCCACATCAACAAGCCGACTGAATTAACATGATTAGCCAATCAGTGGAAAAAGAGTATCAGGGAATGCTTGACGCCTATGAGAAGGCGGGCGGGGACAAGAGCGCCCTAAAAAGCAAGGATATCGCCAAGCTGGTTATTCATGAGAACAGGGTGCTTGGCAGCGACGGCGTTAAGGGGCTAAAAATAGAGACCAGGGAGACCAAGACCGGCGTTGATGTCCATCTCCTGGTGGAAGAAGGGGTTAAGATACCCCGCCCCGTCCACCTCTGCTTTGGCATTCTGCCCAAGGAAGGACTTCAGGAAATTATCATGAAGGTGGATGCTAAAGACAACAGCCAGGTAAGCGTCATTGCCCACTGCATCTTCCCCCACGCCGTCAAGGTGATACACAAGATGGACGCCGACATAGACATTGGCAGTAACGCCAGGTTTGACTATAAAGAGACCCACTATCACGGAGAAGCCGGCGGCGTTGAGGTAATACCCAAGGCTAAGGTCAGGGTGGGGAAGGGTGGAGTCTGGCAGAGCACCTTCGCCTTAAGCCAGGGGCTTGTCGGCAAGCTTGACTATGATTTTGAGGTATTCTGCCAGGAGAAGGCGGTGGCGGAGCTGGTGGTAAAGGTGTACGGCAGGGGTTCTGATGATATAAAGGTCTGGGAGAAAATCTACCTTGACGGGGTAGGGGCAAGGGGTCTGGCTAAGAGCCGCATCGTGCTCAGCGATAGGGCTAAGGCTGAGGTCAGGGGGGAAACCTACGGCAATGCTCCCTACGCCCGGGGGCATGTTGACTGCATGGAGTTGGTCAACGGCACCGAGGCGGTAGCCGTGGCAATACCCATCGTCTCGGTAACCAACGGTAAGGCAAAGGTAACCCACGAAGCGGCAATCGGCAGCATAGATAGAAAACAGGTGGAGACCCTGATGGCAAGGGGCTTGGACGAGAACGAGGCGGTGGATGTTATCGTCAGAGGCATCTTGAGGTAACCGGCGTGTCGCTGGACTTAACCAAGGTAGCGGCTCAAATTTGGGGCATGGTTGCCGGGCTGAAAGCCGGCGATAAAGAGAGGCGAGAGCGCCTTCACTATGCCCTTAGTGTTCTGCGTGATAAGTCCATTGACCTTGACCAGCTGCGCCAGAGGATAGAGGATAGCCAGCGCAAGACCACCTGGCTGGTGGCTGGTCTGGTTGACGGGCTTGACCAGTGCTATAAACCACCACCCCTCCCCCAAAATTTTACCGTTATCGCCACCGATGGCTCCCATATTGATGTTGACCGGCACAAGTCAACGCGGTGCTACCTGATAAATATCGGCGCCGCCCTTCTCGGCTACGGCGCTCAGCCCAGCGCCCGCCTTGAGAGCTTCCCCCAGCTCTATTTCGGGGATGAAGAGCTGGTTATTGCGCCAGACAAAGGTCGGGGGCAGCTGGTAGAGGGTCCGCTTCTGGGCATAAAGCGCGCCGTTGAGGAGACTAAATCCTTAGCCTCTCTGGCTCACGAGCTGCCCCCCGATAGTGCAACGCTGGCGCTGCTTGACGGCTCGCTGATTCTGTGGAATCTTGAGGCCTACCCCGAGTTTGTCACCGAGGCGCTTTTAGATAAGGGCTTTATCCCCTGCCTGGAGAAAATAAGGGAACTTAAAATCGCCCTTGCCAGCTATATCAGCTTCCCCCGCTCTACTGATGTGGTCAACGCCCTTAGGGTGGCGATTTGCCCCTACGAAGCCCCCGACTGCGACCGCTACTGCCCGGACAAGATAAAGAACTGCGATAAAGTAGCTGGCGTCCAGGACCGGGAGCTGTTTATAGAGCTATTAGGGGAGGGGGAGAGGTCAGCCCTGTTTACCAGCCAGTCGTCCGTTGTCCAGAAGCATTACGGGGAGCATCGGGTCTATTTCTTCTACCTCAGGCTGGATGATGAAATCGCCCGCCTTGAGATTCCGCAGTGGGTGGCAGAAGATGAAGCCTTGCTCAATCTGACTCATAGTCTGGTCTTGGACCAGTGCCGGCGGGGGCATGGCTACCCGGTGGCTTTAAGCGAAGCCCACGAAAAGGCGGTAGTAACCGCCGCCGATAGAGAGGAGTTCTGGCGTGTGGTAGAATCTCTAATGGTGGAGGAAAAACTCCCCACCCCCACCTCCGCCAAGAGTTTCAGTAAGAGGACAAGGTGGGT
>CAZUHO010000036.1:0-4641 GCA_964620725.1 uncultured Dehalococcoidales bacterium | reverse complement strand
ACAAATGCGGAGAGCTAAGGCGTATAATATAAGTCATTAAAGGAGGCCACTAAATGGGAAGTAAAGGCAGAAAGAACGTAAAGAAACCCAAGAAGCCAAAGAAGAAATAGGGAAGCAAGAAGGGCGAAGCCTTATATGGCAGAACCACAGAGAGTGGGCGAGGTTATCCAAGCCAGCACTACGGACTTTGTTGCCCAGTGCTACGAGCTTTACCAGATTCCGCCGCTGGGCAGTCTGGTGAAAACAAAAGACCAGCAGCTGGAGCTATACGGCATTGTCTATAACGCCGCCACCACCAGCCTTGAGCCGGGGCGGCGCCCCATTGCCCGGGGCAAGGATGAAACAACCGAGGAGGAAATCTACCGCCAGAGCCCCCAGCTATTGAAATTACTCAAAAGCGAGTTTGGGGCGGTGGTGGTGGGGCACAAGCAGGGTGATAAGCTTTACCACTACCTCCCGCCCACGCCGGCAAAAATCCATAGCTTTGTCTACCACTGCCCGCCCGGAGAAATCAAGGAGTTCGGGCAGTCCTTTGATTTTCTTAATATATTAATAAACGCCAGTTTGCCGGTTTCCACGGAGGAGCTTGTTGCCGCCACCCTCCGCCAGATGAGCCAGGCGTATGAAGACCGCCGGACCTTTCTGGTAGCCGCTGGTAAGGAATTAGCCCTTCGGCTCAGCGGCGACCTCAGCCAGCTCAAAGCCATTCTGGGGAGGATTAAGCCATGACCGAAAACGAGAGGCTTGGTATTGTCGTCTCCGGCTCGCTGGGCAAGGGGGTGGAGGTCAGGCTTGATAGCTCAGCCTCGGTGGAGGATATGGTGGTGGGGCGATTTGTCACCATTGAGGGGCAGAAGCGGCGCTTCTTCGGCATGATAAGCGACGTCAGCCTCGGCGTAACCGACCCCACACTGACCGTGGTTCCCCCCGACACCTCCGACCCCTTTATCGCCGAGGTGGTGGCTGGCACCAGCACCTTCGGCACGCTTCACGTTTCCCCCTCTCTGGTCATCAGCGGCGACGCCAGCACCATACTTGAGGGACCCCAGCCGGTGAAGACCATCCCCAGCCATTTCTCGGAGGTAAGGCTTGCCTCGCAGAGAGACGTTGAGCTTGTCTTCGGCACCGAGGATGAAAAGAGGTTCTTTATTGGCACGCCGCTGGACATGGAGACCAAGGTCTGCCTTAATTTAGAAGAATTGGTCAAGCGCTCCAACGGCGTCTTCGGCAAGAGCGGCACGGGCAAGACCTTTCTTACCCGGCTGCTTTTAATCGGCATGCTGCAGAAGGGGGCGGCGGTAAATCTGGTCTTTGATATGCACAGCGAGTACGGATGGGAAAGCCACGACGAGCGGGGGCGCAAGGTCAAAGCCCTGAAGCAGCTATTTCCGTCGCAGGTGGCGGTGTTTACCCTTGATGAGGAAAGCTCGCGGCGACGGAAGGTCAGCACCGACTTTGTCGTCAGGATAGGCTATGACGAGATGGAGCCTGAGGATATAGCACTATTGCGCCAGACCTTAAACCTTACCGACCTCGCCGTTGAAGCCGTCTATCAGCTGGCGGGAAGATTCGGCAAGAGCTGGCTCCAGGACACCCTCAACCTGAAAGGCGCTGAGGAACTGCCCGAAGGCTTGAACATTCATGAGAGCACCCTTCAGAACCTGCAGCGGGGGCTGGCAACCATCGGGCGGCTTCCCTTCTTGATGCCCCATGCCCCGGACAATGCCGTCAAGCGCATCCTGGAATACCTTGAGCGGGGGACAAACGTTGTTCTGGAATTCGGCAGATATACCGATATTACCGCCTATATTCTGGTGGCTAACCTGCTTACCCGCCGCATCCATTCCCGATACCGGGAAGCAATGGAGAGAGCCACAGCCGATGGCTCTGCCCAGCCGCGTCAGCTGGTGATAACCATCGAGGAGGCGCACCGCTTTCTCAACCCCGAGGTCGCCAGCCGGACTATCTTCGGCACCATCGCCCGTGAGATGCGCAAGTATAATGTCACCCTGCTGGTGATTGACCAGAGGCCCGTCGGCATTGACAGCGAGGTTATGTCGCAGGTGGGGACCAAGATAACCTGCCTCCTTGATGATGAGCGGGACATTGAGAGCGTGCTTACCGGCGTGCCCAATAAAAGCGAGCTTAAATCGGTGCTCTCCAAGCTGGAGTCAAAACAGCAGGCGCTCATCTTCGGTCATGCTCTACCCATGCCGGTGGTGGTCAGGACCAGGGAATACGGCTCACCCCAATCTTATAAGGACTTTCTCCCCAAGGAAGTCGAAAAAGATATTGAAAAGTTGTGGGAATAGAAAAGAGCCTATAGAGACTCCAGGCCCCGCACAATGTCATTAAGGTCATTAAAGGGCGTACACTTTAGGTTTATCTCACGGCAGCCTTCGAGCATCCCATCCCTGGCGAAGACATGGTGAGCATGAACTGCCGGGGGAACATCAGAGGGGCCATTCCCCACATATACCAGCCGGGGGTCCTGCTTTAGAAATATCTTGGTATAGGCATCCTTGAAACCGCGGAGCATCGGCGTGTTGTCCGGGCCTATGTATTGGACCTTAAGCCCCCCGCTATCAAACTGGGTTCTGGCGGCATGGACCTCAATATCTCCCAGGCCGGCATCTTTCAGGATGGCGTTTATATAAAAGTCCAGCCCGTTGCTGACAATGACGAAGCGAAAGCCCTGCTGGCGGCAGTAGCCTGCCAGCTCATGAAGCCCGGCACGCAGCCTGACCTTCTCCCGAGCGACCTTAAGCAGCTCGGCTCTAGTTGCCTTGACCATGGCAAAGGCTCTGGTGTTGAACTCGCCGACGGGTATCTTATGCTCCCGGTAGTACTGGAACAATTCCCGCCAGTCGCCCTGGGCAAAGGCATCAAGTAAGGCAAAGCTGACATCCTCTTCGGTGATGGTGCCGTCAAAATCACTCTGGATAATCATTGTCTCGCATTATACCTGTTGGCGTTATATTAATCTACCGTTTGCCCACCTTTACCGGCAGTTCTATTTCTAGTCCGTACCGTATCAGGGTAAGGGTGACCTCTTCATTATAGGTGGCATACTCCCCTAGGTATGATGTAAGGTCGGCTATGTCCTGAACCGGCGCCTCGTCGATGGCTACTATAATGTCATCAGCCATGACACCGGCAGCCTCAGCTGACATAGCCGGCATAACCGTAATGACCCATATCCCGTTGACCGTTTCCAGATTGCTGGCTATAGCCATTTTCGGGGTAAGGTTGGCTACCTCAACCCCCAGCCAGGGGTAGTCAAAGGAGCCCTGCTCAATGAGGGAGGTGGCAACCCTGCTCACCTTGTTGGCTGAGATAGCCCAATAGACTCCGTCTCCTAGGTTGGGGTCAATCCGGGCGATAACCATTCCAATGACCTCCCCCGCAGGGTTGAGCAGAGGGCCGCCGGAGTTGCCAAAGTTGACTGCGGCATCAAACTGGATTATATTAGCTACCCCCACGGTCTCCGTCTCGTCTGTTATTTCTGCAAGTCGGTCTGTTTGGCTAACAATACCGGAGGTGATAGTCCCCGGCAGGTCAAAGGGGCTACCGATGACTATAACCGGCTCGCCAGCCTTGACCGTGGAGGAGTCCGCCAGTGTTAACGCCGGGATAGACAGGCTCTGACTCAGTACGGCAACGTCGCTGTATTCACAGGTGCCGATGATAGTAGCCATTGCGGTACGACCATCGGCTGAGATTATATATATCAGGTTCTGCTCTTCCACTACATGGTTATTGGTAAGGATATGACCCTCGGTGTCAAAGGCAAACCCTGAACCGAGCACATTCTCTCCGTCGCTAATCCTGACTATGCTCTGGCTGACCTCCTGATAGAGCTGCCCAGCATTTATGAGCGATTGTTCCATTTCAAGGGCAACGCCACTTAGCTTATTGTCCAGGGCATCAATCCTGGCTAGCGTCTCCTCCCCCGCCGCTAACATTTCATGGTGCAGGGCGCTGATTTCGGTTGCCTGCTGTTCTTGGGAAGCAGCCAGTTGTTGGCTGAGGTAAAAGGTGTAGGTGCCGGAGGCGCCAGCGAGAACCAGGGCGAGGACTAAAAGGCCAATAATCACCTTATTAAACATTTGCATCTCCTCCCTTGCCATTTCATGTTTAATATTTTGAACCTTTCACCGAATTTTATCAATCTCCGCCGTTTTGTAGCTTTAGGCTATTGAGACGGTGTATAATTAAACTACTGTGGATTGGAGGAAGTGATGTACTACTTTGCCTACGCCTCTAATCTTAATCGTAAGCAGATGGCAGAACGCTGCCCAGATGCCAAGCCAAGGTTCACCGCCACCCTCCCCAATTTCAAGTTGATATTCACCGGCTGGTCAAGGCAGTGGCGTGGCGGGGTTGCCAGCATCAAGCCGCTTAAAGGGGAGAAGGTTATGGGCGGTGTCTATGAGATTTCGGAGAGGGACTTGAGGTTCCTTGATAGGGACGAGGGCTATCCCAGTATCTATAATCGGAGAGAGGTAGTTGTCTTCCCCGAGGATGGTGAGCCGGTAAAAGCCCTGACCTATATCAAGGCTGAGCAGTCAGAGGAGACCAAACCTTCAATGGAATACGTGGCTAATATTCAGCAGGGTTACCGGGAGTGGGGAATCACCT
>CAZUHO010000035.1:5264-8021 GCA_964620725.1 uncultured Dehalococcoidales bacterium | reverse complement strand
GGCATGATTTAGGATCATGTGTCGAAAGGCGTCGGGGTTCGAGTCCCCGCTTCCCCACCACCTAATTGGAGCCCTGGTTTAATTGCTCTGCGTTTTCCTCTGGCACTTTTCTGGCGAAAATAGGAATGCCTATGGCTGCTATTATGACGGTGGCGACAATGACAACCATTATTATGCTGGGATAGACAGAGGCATTTGGAATACCGGCAACGACCACTATTTCAGCCACCACCGCCGCCGATAAACCCCTGGGGAACATCGAGGTTAAAAAGCCCTGGCTTGCCAACAAGGTGCGGTTGCCTATAGAGGTGAGAAGCACCACAATGTACCTCACGAAGAGGAGGGCAAGGGATAAAACGACACCCAGCACAATCACACTAGGTTCATCAAAGGTTATCATCAGTCCCAGATAGACAAAGAAGAAGGTCTTTATCAGGAAAGACATCTGGGAGTGGAATTTCTTCATCACATCATGTATCTCCACCGTCCTCTTAATCCGCAGGAATTTGGCAACCTCGACACCGTTTCCCAGCATTACGCCGAAGACAAGAGCGAAAATCACCCCGCTGCCATTTATGCTTTCCACCCCGAAATAGACCAGAAAGACAACAGCCAGGGTCAATATATCGTCAAAGGCTTCCCCTTCTAAAAGAGTCAGCATCCAAAGCCAGAAAAAGCCGACACCGACCCCTATCGCCGCCCCCAGCGAAAACCTTATAGCAACAGCCTGACCAACCATCGAAGCCTCGTTGCCAGTCCTCCCCCCGGTCATAAGTTGCAGGACAACCAAAGCGATGACGATAACCAGAGCGCCATCAAAAGCCGACTCCAGGTTTAATACCGAGGATACCTTGGTATGAACCTTAGCTCGATTGACCAGAGGCATCACTATGGAAGGACTGGTGCCGCTTATAATGGCTCCCAGCAATAAGCTGTCCATCAACTGCCAACCCAAGATGTAATAGGTGAAGGCGGCTGTCGCTGCCATGCTGGCTCCAATGCCCAGCACAACCATACCTATCGCCCTGGGGGCGCTTGATAGAACCGCGGCGAGCTTGAGGTCTAGCCCGCCATTGAACAGGATGACGACTAAAGCCAGGCTAGCGATTACCTGCGAAGCCGGGGCTATCTGGGAGGGGTCAATGATTCCAAAAACAGGTCCTATCAAGTAGCCTAAGGCTAACAGTATCAGTATATCGGGGAAACTCACCTTGCGGAAAAGGTAATCGGCCATGAAACCAATAGCCAGCAGGATTCCAATAAACCCCAGTATCTGTACCGCCGTCATCTGCTTCCTATCTCTTCTATGAAAATATTAGTCGTATTCTATCAAGAATCATCAGAAAAGCCAATATAGGAAAAGGACTGGCTAGCATATTTTACTCTTTCAAGGTTCGAAGGGTGAGGACGTGTATAGAAACGCCGATAGCTAGCAGAATCAAAATTAATCTAACGACAAAACTATCAACGGCAAAGGCGACCGAACACCCAATTACTACCCAGAGCAAGGCAAGGGTAAAGACCTTTGCCCTCAGCGGAATCCCCCTTTTTTGTAGATAATTCCTGATATAACTTCCAAACCACCTGTTATTTAAGAGCCAATTGTAAAACCTCTCTGAGCTTCTGGCATAGCAGGCAGCAGCCAGTAAAAGAAAGGGGGTGGTGGGTAAAAGAGGCACAAACATGCCCAGAATTCCCAGTCCGGTAGAAAGTGTTCCGGCTACAATCAGCAGTACCCGAACCCACTTTCTGGTTGCTTTTGTCTTATTCTTCTTCGAGCGGTAAATGTCTTTAATTCCCGAAACATTATAGCATATCGGAGGTTGTGCAGCTTGCCGTAAACTTGCGGAAAAAGTGGGTAAATTGTAGTATAAAACTACAGAGTTATCAGGCAGGGGAGGTTGATTAAAATGGCTGAGATAAAGGTGGACTGCACCGGTGAAACCTGTCCCGTACCTCTGGTCGAGACCCGCAAGGCTTTGAGGAAGGCAAAGGAGGGTGACATTGTTGAGGTTACCGGCACCCACCCTTCCTCCAAAAAAGAAATACCAATGGCGGTCAAGGCTTTGGGATTGAAACTTCTCGACATTAAGGAAAAAGGCGGCGTCTGGAAAATAAGGATACGTCGCTAAAAAGGGGGTCAAAGATGGCGGAAAAGGTTACCATAATAGTTCATAGCGGCGATATGGACAAGGTCTATAGCGCCCTCATCATAGGCAACGGGGCGCTGGCAATGGGGATGGAAGCTTCCCTGTTCTTCACCTTCTGGGGGCTACAACGTCTAAAAAAGGGAGGGCTGGAAAAGGGACCTCTCTCCAAGATGAACATGCTCGGGCTGGGCAAGTGGATGGTGAAGCGGAAGATGAAGAAGGTAGGGGTGGTCTCTATGGAGAGGCTCATCCAGGACTTCAAGGAGCTCGGAGGCAAAATACTTGCCTGTGACATGACCATGGAGATAATGGGAATAAAGAAAGAGGACCTCCGTGACGACCTGATTTCGGACTACTGCGCCGTCGGTACTTACCTCAGTGAGGCAAGGGAATCAAAGATAACCCTGTTCATATAATAGGAGAGGCAAATGGTGAAAAAGCCTATTTATCTGGACAATGCCGCCGCCACCCGCCTCGATGAGCGGGTGCTGGAGGCAATGAAGCCCTACTTCTTCGATACCTACGCCGTCGCCACCTCGGAGTTTGCCTACTCCCAGGGGATAGAAGCCGGGGAGGCGCTGGAGAAAGCCAGAGGAGCCCTGGCGGC
>CAZUHO010000035.1:0-5164 GCA_964620725.1 uncultured Dehalococcoidales bacterium | reverse complement strand
AGCCAAGTGGATGGACGGCGGCTTTCAGGAGTTCAACCTCCGGGGCGGCATGGAAAACATACCGGGGGCGGTGGGGTTTGCCAGGGCGGTAGAACTGGTCACCCCGCAGGAAAACAAAAAACTGCAGGCGATGCGCGACCGTATCATCGACCGTATCCTGGCTAAGATACCGGACACCACCCTTAACGGCCACCGCCGGAAGAGGGTGCCGCAGAACGCCAATATTACCTTTCACTTCGTGGAGGGCGAGTCCATCACCCTGCACCTTGATATGCACGGCTTCGCCGTAAACACCGGCTCCGCCTGTTTCAGCCGCTCTCTGGAGAGCAGCCATGTTATCATGGGCATAGGTGGCGACCACGAAAGGGCGCACGGCTCAATACGCTTCACCTTCGGGCGCTATAACACGATGAAAGAGGTCGACTCCATAGTCAAGGCACTGACGGAGGTAATACCAGAACTAAGAAGTATCAGCCCGCTGGGCAAAGAGAAGGAAAAGGAGGAGGAATAGAGATGAAATCCCCATATAGTGAAACGGTACTGGAACACTTTCGCCACCCCCACAACGTGGGTAAGATTGAGAATGCCGACGGCAAGGCGATAGAAGGCAGCCCGGCTTGCGGCGACATGGTTTCAGTCTATATAAACGTTAACCCCAAAGCCAAAACCATCTCCGACATCAAGTTTGAATCCTACGGCTGCGCTTCTAATATTGCTACCGGCTCTATCATCACCGAGCTGGCTAAAGGCAAGACACTGGACGAAGCCAGAAAGATTACCTGGAAGCAGGCGGCAGACGCACTGGGAGGGCTGCCCAAGATCAAAGCCCACTGCTCGGTGCTGGCGATAGAAGGCTTGCGCTCAGCCATTACCAACTATGAAGAGCGCCACGGTCTGGTCAAGGATAAAAGACCGACCACGGTGGATATAGTGCGCAAAAGGCTGAAGAAGGTCATGAACCCCCTGACTGGGCTAGACCTGGTTAGAACTAGTCTGGTGCAAAACATCGAGGTCAAGGCCGGGGTGGTGCGGGTGGTGGTGGACCTGCCGGCGGCTAACCAGTTTGCCCCCGCCATAAAGGAAGAAATCATGGAGAAGATAGAACCACTCTGGGATGTTAAAAACGTAGTGGTTGAGTTTACGGAATAAGGAATAATAATGGCTAAGGACTACTACCAGGTTCTGGGTGTACCCAAAGACGCCACCGAGACGCAGATAAAGAAGGCTTACCGCAAGCTGGCGATGCAATACCACCCCGACCGCAATCCGGGGAAGGAGCAATGGGCTAACGACAAGTTCAAGGAGATTAACGAAGCCTTCGGCGTTCTCGGTGACCCGGAAAAGAGAAAACAATACGACCAGTTCGGCACGGTGGGCAATATCGGCGATATCTTTAGCAGTCCCTACACCCGTACCACCTTTGAAGATTTAATGAAAGACTTCGGCGGCTCCGGTCTCAGGTTTGACTTCCTTGATGATATCTTCGGCGAATTCATGAAAGGGGGAAGGGGGAGGAGTTTTTCCTTCAAGATATACAGCGGGGGGACTGGCGGTCAGCGGGGGGTGAGGCTGGAAGAAGTATTTAGCCAGCGCCGACGCCCCCGGCGCCCCCAACTCCAGCAGGTCCGCTATGAAATAACCATTACCAAGGAGCAGGCAACTAAGGGGCTGGAAAAAGACCTCGTCCGAAACGATAAAAAGCTAAGGGTGAAAATCCCCGCCGGGATAAAGAGTGGAACGAAGGTAAGACTGCGAAATGCCCGCCGCATAACCGACGGTCAGCCGGGGGATATTATAATTCTGGTAAAGGTTAAAAAATGACAACACGAGACAGCCACTGGAAGAGCCTATTTGCCCCTGATTCCGTAGCTATTATCGGCGCTTCTAATACGCGGGGGTCGTGGGGCTACGGCATCATGCGCCACCTCCTTACCTCAGACAAGCGGAAAATTTACCCGGTAAACCCCACCGCCAAAAAAATCCTGGGAATACCCGCCTACGAGAGTGTGGTTAATATACCGGGGGTGGTTGATTTAGCCGTTATCGTCGTCTCCGCCCCCAAGGTTCCTCAAATTATGCAGCAATGCGTGCAGAAAGGGGTTAAGGCGGCGCTCGTTGTTTCCGGCGGCTTTGCCGAAACCGGCAAGCAGGGCAGCAAGCTGGAGGCGGAACTGGTTAAAATTGCCGGGGAAGGAGGCATACGCTTCATCGGGCCCAACAGCATGGGGCACGTTGATACCTACTCCGAGCTCTGCACCCTCGCCTGGATAGGAGAAATCACCGCCGGACCGGTGGCTCTCATATCTCAGAGCGGCAACGTGGGGCACCGCATACTTCACAACGGGATGAGCCTGGGGATTGGCTTCAGCAAATTCGTCAGCACCGGCAACGAAGCCGACCTGCACCTTGAGGACTACCTGGAATATATGGCGCAGGATGAGAAGACCAAGGTCATTACCGCCTATATTGAAGGGCTGAGGGAGGGGAGGCGCTTCCTTCAGTTAGCCAGGGAGACCACAATTAAAAAGCCGATTGTAGCCATTAAGGCAGGCGGAACCAAAGAGTCTGCCCGAGCCGTCAGGTCTCATACCGCAACCCTAGCCGGCTCAGACGCCGTCTATACGGCGGCATTTAAGCAGGCGGGGGTTATAAGGGTGGAAGATGACGATGAACTCTGCGATGTGGTTACTGCCCTGCTCTATCAGCCACTACCCCGGACGAGCCGGGTAGGCATATTGACTATCGGGGGCGGGCTGGGAGTGGTGGCAGCTGAAGCCAGCGAGAGGGAAGGGCTTGAGGTAGCTGAACTTACCCCATCCACCATAGAAAAATTAAACGCCTGCCTGCCGCCAAGATGGTCCCACCGCAACCCGGTGGATATGGCCGGCATAAGCCTGGCTGAAAATCCGACGGTATTTTCCGCCCTCTGGGCACTAATGGAGGACGAAAACGTAGATGCTATTCTGCTTCAGGCGCCGGTGGGGCTTAGCACCAAACGTCTATCGGCTATCTTCACCAAGGAAGAAATCAAGGCATTCCGGGAGAGTGAGAGGAACGACCTGGACCTGCTCAGGCAACGGATACCGAAGCATGGTAAGCCGATACTCATGGTAAAGCCGGCGGTTGAATTTGCCAGCGACCCTGAGGTGTTCTCCCTCCTGCGCAGAGAAAGGTTGCCCGTTTATTCAACGCCGCGCCGGGCGGCAAGGGTGCTGAACCACCTAGCCTGGTATAAACGCTACCTTGATACTAATGGGAAAAATGGTTAATATTGAGTTCGGCAAATGAGCAAGTTTATTGATAAGCTGAAGGTGGTCTCGCAACTCGGCTCCCAGCCTATGGGGTTTAAGACGGCGGCAAAAGCGCCCCAGAAGCCGAAGATGCTGCTTGTCGCCGCTCTGGCTGAGGCTAATGTTGAGGGTCTGGCTGATTATATGACCGGGGCTGACGCCGGGATAGCGCCCCTCCCCAAACCAAGCTCGGGGGCTAAGACCGCCCCCAAGATGTCCCAGGCGAAGTCCAATATTCCCTGGGGTGGCTGGCTGAAAGATAGCGGGGAGGGGAAATTAGCCGAGGCTGGCTATGATTTTTTTGTCTTCCCCTCAGATACACCGCTGGCAGTACTCCAGGATAGTAAGGCAGGCAAGATACTAGAAGTCGGGGCATCGTTTGACGAAGGCTTACTAAAAACAATTGACGAGCTGCCCGTAGATGCCGTGCTTATTTCCAGTGAGCAAGAGAAGGGCAAACTTCTTACCTGGCGCTACCTTATGCTCTCCCGGCGCTGTGCCGACCTGGTGAATAAACCCCTGCTGGCGTCGGTGCCGGCAACTGTCGGTGGCAGCGAGCTTGAGGCACTATGGGCGGCAGGGGTGGTTGGCGTGGTTGTGGAAACGCCGCCCAAGGGAAGAATAGCCGAGCTGCGCCAGATAATTGATAAGCTGAGTTTCCCCCCACCAAGCAAGCAGAAAAAAATAGAGCCCCTGCTACCTCGCGTTAGTGAAGGGGAAGGGGAAGAGGAAGAGGAAGAGGATTAGTTTTATAATTACTGGCCAGATTGTAACATCTGCCAGGTTTTTCCCTCGGTGGTAATGGCGGGGGCAATTACCATCTCCGCCTTGTGCATCTCTTGAATGTTAACTGCGCCGCAGACGCCCATTGCCATGCGCAGCGCCCCGACAAGGTTTTGACTACCATCGGTAACCGAGGTCGGCCCGAATAGAATCTGCTCCAGCGTGCCGGCAGTCCCCACCTTTATCCGCGTCCCCCTGGGCAGTGCCGGGTGGGGATGGGCCATACCCCAGTGATAACCCCGCCCCGGTGCCTCTTTAGCCTGGGCGAAGATTGAGCCAATCATTACGGCGTCAGCGCCGGCAGCGAAGGCTTTACACAGGTCGCCACCGTTGCGAAAGCCGCCATCGGTGATGAGCACTACATATTTCCCCGACTGGCGCATATACTCATCCCTGGCGGCAGCGCAGTCCATGGTGGCTGTTATCTGGGGCACACCAACGCCAAGGACCTGCCTGGTAGTGCAGGCTGCCCCCGGCCCTACCCCCACCAGAACCCCGGAAGCCCCGGTCTTCATCAGCTCCATACAGGCGCTGTAGCTGACGCAATTGCCAACAACAACCGGCATCGGTACCGACTTGCAGAGCTCAGGAAAGACCAGCCCCTTATAGCTCTTGGATACATGCCGGGCAGTGGTAACCGTGGACTGGACAAAAAGGATATCAGCCTTGGCTTCAGCAGCTACGGCAGCAAAGCGCTTGGTGTTAGCCGGTGCCACGGAGACCCCACATATTCCCCCACCCCTTCTAATCGCCTCAATGCGCTCAGCGATAAGCTTTTCCTTAATCGGCTCGGAATAGACCTTCTGCAGTAACGGGGTGACCTCCCCCGCCGAAGCCCGGGCAATCTCAGCCAGAACCTCCCCGGGATTATCATAGCGGGTCTGCACCCCCTCCAGGTTAAGCACCGCCAGCCCCCCCAGCTTGCTCATCAGGACTGCCATATTGACATCGGTGACGGCATCCATTGCCGCCGCCAGGATGGGAGTGGAGAAGGTGAAGTTATCTATCTTCAAATCAATGTTTGTCTGGTCGGGGTTGATGGTGACATCGCCGGGGACGATTGCCACCTCGTCAAAGCCGTAGGAGCGCCT
>CAZUHO010000034.1:0-8117 GCA_964620725.1 uncultured Dehalococcoidales bacterium | reverse complement strand
CCGAAGCGGTTATGCTTGGTTATTATATTCTGAGCCACTTTCTTATGCTCGGGCATGGGCCCCTTGCCGTCTTTGACCGCCTTTATCCTCAGCGCCTCAAGGGCAAGCTCTATCTCCAGGTCAAGGTTCCGCTTACAGCCGACGTCACAGGCACCGCAGAGAGTGCAGGCGTAGAGCGTTTTCAAGAGCTCGTCGGAGTAGTCCATTCTCCCCTCAAGCATAGCCATCCCGATTCTCATCTTGCCGTAGGCGCCATAAGAGTCAAACAGGTACCTGGTGGCGCTGGGGCATCTGGTGCTGAACTTAATGCCGGGCATATATATATGGTCTACCCAGTAGCATCCCTTGCATTTGATGCACTTGCTCATGTCATATTCGAAATTCTCTAATTGCGTTACATCCAGCTTAACTTTACCTTTGAGCATCCTCAGCTCCTTAGAAACATAAATTCCCCGGATTCATAATGTTGTTGGGGTCAAAAAGCTTTTTCACCCGCTTTAGCGTTGCCGTATAACCAGCGGCTTTATCGTAGACCAGTTTAGCCAGCTCCCCATAAGGACGGGTAAAAAGAGCCCCTTCCTTCAAAAGGACAGGGGCAACATCGTGATATAACTTCCTAACCTTTTCCACCTCTGAAGAGTTAGCCGGGTCATAGAAGAAGTTGAACTCCAGGTGGCAGGCACGGTTATGCTCTATAGGCTGGAGATAGCTACCGATGTCAGCTTGATTATAACCATGCTTGGCGGCTACCTCTTCCACTTTGGCAACGAATTTTGAAGCCAGAACCGGCTTGGTGATGAAGAAAAGGCTCTGGCAAGCTCCCTTATAGCGGTTCTTCCAGTAGGTTGCCTTATCAGGCCAGGGCTGGCGGAGGAGGGGTAAAAATTGCTTGCCTGAGCCGTCTAAGCCAGGGAGACTCTCAGACAGGGAAATTTTGGAAAATTCGCTTTTTACAACCTTAGATAGCGCTTCTTCCTGATAGTGGAGCTGCTCCTCGGGACGTCTCTGCATTCCGCTCACTACCAGGATGAGAGTCCACGGAGGTAGTGATGCCCGCAGCTTTTCAAGGTCGCCGGGCAAATCCTGGGCAACTATAGCCGCCAGGTTAGTATTGTTTAAGAGAAGGCATTCTTGATTAATTCTAAGCCTAAGTATCCGATACAGAAACTCAATAGCGTAGTTGAGGTCAGAGACAGGGGCAAAAAGAACCTTGTTTAGCTTAGGGATATATTCAATCTTAAGATTTGCCCAGGTTACCACCCCCATCGTCCCCTGGGCACCCTGGAGGAAGCGGTAGAAATCCAGCCCCGGTCCCGAGGGATTAGCCCCCTTGGAAGGTGAATCAGGGTAACCAGCCACGCTGGCAGAGCCCGTCCTGAAGATTTCCCCGTTCGGCCAGACCACCTCCATACCCTGAAGCGGTTCCCCATAATCATAGACGGTATTGGTGGGCACTTCCCTTTCCAACCAGTCAGTAACCACGGAACGCTGGGGGTGGGGCAATAGCGGCATTATCATTCTGAAGCCCTTTTCCCCCAGTGCCTTGGTAAGCTGCTCCCAGCTAACGCCGGCTTCAACTCTCACCCTTTTGTTCAGCTCGTCAACCTCCAGAATCTGGCTCATATTACTTAAGTCCAGGACAATGCCGCCTCGCTTGGGAACGGTTGCCCCTTGAAAGTGCGCCCCGGAACTAACCGGCACCACGGGGGTGCGACTCTCGTTGGCAAGCTCGATGACCTTTTGCACCTCCTGGGTATCCTTTGGCTTTACCACATAATCAGGCGCTCCCTTAGGTGCTAGGCTAAAGTCCTTAGAATATGCCTCCAGAACCTCAGGGGCGTCGGAGAGGTTGTCCGACCCCACTGCCTCCAGGAGCTTCTGTTTTATATTCACGCTACTACCCTCCACTTACTTCTACGCCTAATACTAGAAAAAGTCACAGGGGCAAAGGGCATCCTTGCGAAGCGAGTTACTCAATAGGGTTCACAGCCTTCAATGCATAGCTACGTTCGCTTGCTAGTATATCATATCCCAAAATATCATTTCAAGAAATGTCAATCAAGGCAACACTAGCCCTTGACCGAAACCAGGTTATGCTTTATACTATGCCCAGTTTGCCTAGGTGTATTTGAATTGGAAATGCAGCTGGGAGCACTATTATTAGCTATCGGTGCCTTTTGGCTGGGAGCCTGTCCCTTTTCGGTGTGGATTGGGCGGTGGCTGCTGGGCAAAGACATAAGAAATTATGGGGACGGTAATCCCGGGGCAGCCAATGTCTTCCGCGCCGGGGGGCGTAAGGCAGGCATCCTGGCAGTAATTCTGGACGTGGGAAAGGGCACACCCTTCGTAATTCTAGCCCATTCCTTCTTTGGATTTCCAGACCTGATAGTCTTAGTAGTAGGACTGAGTGCCATACTGGGGCACGCCTTCTCCCCGATACTCCGATTTAAAGGCGGCAAGTCGATAGGGATAACCATGGGTGTCCTCATTGTGCTACCCCAACACGCCATCCTATTTGCTTTTATGGCCTTTATGCTCTTAGGCTACCTGTTGATAGAAATTGATGCTTGGATAGTGACGCTCGGCGCCGGAGGCTCACTAGCCTACCTGGTAGCTGCCGAGGGGAACATGTGGGAATCACTATTCATGCTCTGCGTGCTGGCAATACTGGCGACAAAACATTTCGCCGACCTAAAAACCATCCCCCGATTTAAGGGAAAGCTCGTTCGCTGGCTACTCCCGGTAAAACGCCAGATTTAGGCAGGACTATGCTGTATCAGGCAATAATAGCTATTGGTTTACTTGGTTTTATGCTCAATCTTATCCTGAACCTGAGGAGCCTCAAGATCCCACCCCCTGAGAGTGAGCTACCGGAGGAAGCACCCCTTATCTCCGTCCTTATCCCGGCAAGGGATGAAGAAGCAAACATTAAGGCATGCCTTGAGTCTCTGCAAAAACAGGACTACCCCAATTTTGAGGTTCTGGTGCTGGATGATAACTCCTCGGATGGCACAACCAATATCGTGAGGCGAATAGCCGCCACCGATGACCGTATCCAACTGCTCCAGGGCAAGGCGCTTCCCAAAGGCTGGGCGGGTAAGCCGTTCGCCTGCTATCAGCTGGCGAAGAGGGCTAAGGGTTCCTGGCTGCTTTTCACCGATGCTGACACCACACACGCACCTCACGCCCTACGCAGCTCACTTGCCCTGGCCACCAAGAACAATGCCTCTCTGCTTTCAGGATTCCCCCGCCAGCTCACCACTTCGCTGCAACAAAAGATAACAATCCCGGTGCTGTACTTTGTCATCATGAGCTGGTTTCCAATATGGTGGCTTCAGCGCTCCGGTCACCCCCGACCATCACTGGCTATTGGTCAATTCCTTCTCTTCCCGACAAAGGCATACTGGGAGTTCGGCGGACACAAAGCGGTCAAAGCGAAGATACTGGAAGATGTCTGGCTGGGGGTTGAGGTACACCAACACGGTGGACGGCACATAGCCGTTGACCTATCCCCCATAGTCTCATGCCATATGTACCGGGGCATGGGGGCGATATGGGAAGGGGTTAGCAAGTGGATGTATTCGGTGGCAGCGCTGTCTAAATTAGGGCTGGCTGGGCTGATTATAGCCGGCTATGCTTTCTTTCTTGCTCCCTTCTACTGGCTCTGGAACGAACTCTTTATGGCGGCTACTCCCAGCGATTGGCGGCTTATTATCATCTTCCAGGTTGGTACGGTATTGGCTATGCGCTGGCTGGTTGATAAGCACTTCAAGGAGTCGCTTATCTCAACTATTACGCACCCGCTCGGATTTGCCTTCCTTATTATAACCGGTCTCTACGCCGGTTCGCGCCAGGCGGTCGGCGCCGGCGTTCAATGGAAGGAACGCCTCTACAGCAAAGAATCAAGCGTCACCTAGAGACCAAAGCGCCTTTACCACACTCAAATGAAAAAGAGCAGCCTATCGTCCGCCGCCATTACCGATAATCTGGGAACACGCTTTATCGGGCAGAGGGCTATCTATTACCCCAGCTTCCCCTCAACCAATGATGCCGCCAAAGAAGAGGCACAAAAGGGGGCAGTGGAGGGGACGGTTATCGTTGCCGGGGAGCAAACTGCAGGCAGGGGGCGGATGAAGCGGGGGTGGTTATCACCCAAGGGCAGCATCGCCCTATCTATTATTCTTTATCCCGAGCTGGCTTATCTACCTTCCCTTATTATGGTAGCATCTCTAGGCGTAGCCCGTTGTATTGAGAAGGTCGCCGACCTGAAAGCAGAGATTAAGTGGCCCAACGATGTCCTTATTAACCAAAAAAAGGTGTGCGGGATCTTAATTGAAAGCGAGGTAAAGGGCAAGCGGGCGGACTACGCCATTATCGGCATAGGCATAAATGTCAACCTTAAACCTTCTGCTTTTCCCCAAATTTCGCCCACTGCTACCAGCCTCTCCCAGGAACTGGGGAGGGATATATCTCAGCTGGATATGATACGCTGCCTCCTAGCCGAAATAGAAAGCCTGTACCTGGCTTTGCCCTCGGGGGATGCCGTTTATAAGCAGTGGCGGGATAACCTGGCGACGCTGGGCAAAAGGGTCCGGGTAAGCTCGGAGGAAACCACCTATGAAGGCATAGCCGAGTCAGTAGCCAGCGACGGCAGTCTGCTGCTCCGCCAGCCCGATAGCAGCCTGACCAAAATTGTCGCCGGAGACGTTACCCTGCGTGACTAACCCCTCTTAGCTACTTGGTCTTCCTTCCCCTTATTCGTTTGGCGCCAGCACTCCCACCCATGAACATGCTGATAAGGTCGATAGGTATGGGAAAGATTACGGTGCTATTTTTCTCCGAAGCTACCTCAGTCAGCGTTTGCAGGTAGCGAAGCTGCAGCGTGGTTGGCTCCCTGGCGATAACAGCTCCGGCTTGAGCCAGCTTCACTGAGGCTTGAAGCTCACCCTCAGCGTGGATAATTTTGGCTCGCCTCTCTCTTTCTGCCTCAGCCTGAGCTGCCATAGAGCGCCTCATCGTTTCCGGGAGTTCCACCTGCTTAATCTCAACGGTGCTGACCTTCACCCCCCACGGGTCGGTCTGCTCGTCAATTATCTTCTGCAGCATCTGATTAAGCTTATCCCTCTGCGTCAGCAGTTCATCAAGCTCAGATTGCCCCAACACATTTCGCAGTGTCGTCTGGGATATCAGCGAGGTAGCCCTCATGTAGTCCAAGACCTTAACTACCGCCGCCTCAGAGTCAACCACCCTGAAATAGATCACGGCATCTACGCCAACGGTAACATTGTCCTTGGTGATTACATCTTGTCGGGGGACATCCATGGTCACCACCCTGAGGTCTATCTTAACCATGCCATCAACGAAGGGGATGATTAAAAACAACCCCGGCCCCTTGGCGCCGACCAACCGCCCCAGGCGGAAAATAACCCCTCGCTCGTATTCCTTGACAATCTTAACTGTCATAGGAATAAGTATGACCACGACTAAAGCAAGTACGCCGATTAAAATTGGGTTCATTTGTTTACCTCCTTTTTCTTTTTTCTCTTCTTAGTTACATACAGTTTTAAGCCTTCAACCCTGGCTATAATCACCTCCTCCCCGGGTTCCACCCGACCCTTCTCTGATATCGCCGCCCATCGTTCACCCTTGAACAGAACCATGCCCTCGGGGTCCAGAGCTACCTGAACAACGGCAGTCTTTCCCGCCAGTTCCTCTCTGCCGGTATATGCCTGGCGGCGGTGGGCTCGGATTATACGACTGACAGCAAAGGCAAAGAAAGCGGCAACCAGGATAACAACTGTGGCAATGAGCCATGGACTTATTTGAAACAAGGCACCACCTCCCGGAAATAAGATTAACGAGCCGAGGACTAAAGCCACTATACCCCCGGCGGTAAATAAGCCAAAGGTAGTGGTAAGCACCTCACCGATAAATAGACCGAAGGCAAGCAGAATAAGTAATATCCCCCCCCACCTGGCTTCAAGGACATTCAAAGCATAGAAGGCAAGGAGCAGGCTGATAGCGCCCGTAATTCCGGGAAAGAACGTCCCCGGGTTATAAATCTCAGCAATTATGCCTATACTGCCGATGGTAAGCAGGATATAGGCAATGTTAGGGTTGCTGATAGCATGCAAAAAGCGTTCGGCAAAGCTCATTTCCTGCCTTGCCAGCTCGTAGCCTGTGGTGTCTATGGTAACCTCCCGGCCGCTAGCCAGGGTAACCTCCCAGCCATCTATCTGAGCGATAAGGCTATCTAAATTATCAGCCCTGAGGTCGATGAGATTGGCATCTAGGGCCTCGTCATCCCTGAAGGTCTCGCTTTCGGTTACCGCCAGCCTGGCTTCTTCAATATTACGACCGCGCTCCTGGGCAATGGTCTCCATCCACTTAGCGGAGAACTCGGTTATCTTTTGCATTTGTTCCTCCGGTATCTCCTCCCCACCACCGGCTACGGGATGGGCAGCACCGATGGTAGTGCCCGGTGTCATGGCGGCAATATGAGCCGACAATGTAATAAAGGTCCCCGCCGAAGCCGCCCAGGCACCCTTGGGAGCAACATAAACAACCACCGGCACGTCAGCATTCATAATACTCTTGACTATGGTCTCGGTTGAGTCCAGCAGCCCTCCCGGCGTATCCAGCTCAATAATGCAGACGGCAGCATCTTCATCCTCAGCCTGGCCGATGCCCCGCTCAATATAATCAGCCACGATGGGGACAATGACGCCCTCCACATGCAGAACCCGGATTGGCTGACTGCTGGCACTGGCCGTCACTGAGAACAAGGCTCCAGCCAGCAAGGCGATAAAGAAAGTAAGGCGTAAGGCTTTAAATAATTTCCTGCCCATGGCGGTGTCGGTAAATTGAATTGTATATTGATTATAACCGCATTGCAAATAAAATCCGCAGTTGAATAGCCAGGTAGAGTAGTGTTAAAATCTACCCACTATTACTAAGATGAAAAACCAAAGGTGCAAAGGAACCAGAGACCTGTCCCCAGAGGAAATGGCTGCCTTCCGCCTCATTGAGGGCACATTCAGGGAGTGCTGCCTCAAATGGGGATATAAAGAGGTCAGGACGCCAACCCTTGAGTATCTCCACCTCTTCACCTCCACCGGCACCCTCACCCCCAGCCGGTTAGGCAAGGTGTACTCCTTCCTGGACTGGGACGGCTGGAGCGGGGAAAGGGTGGTGCTAAGACCCGACGGCACCATTCCCATCGCCCGACTTTACATTGATAGTATGGAAGGGGAAAGATTAGCCCGGCTCTTTTATGTTACCAATATCTTTGTCTTTGAAGAAACAGGCAAGGAAGCCAGAGAAAGATGGCAGCTCGGGGCGGAACTTATCGGCGTCAGTTCCCCTACGGCTGACGTGGAACTGGTAATGCTGGCGCTTGAGATCCTGAAACGGCTTGGGCTTAAAGGTATTGAGCTGAGGCTCTCCCACGCCGGCTTAATCAGGGCATTACTGACAGAGCTGGGGCTAAGCCCCGAGGAGCAGGCAAGGATATTTGACCGCATTCTGGACGGGGACGCCGAAGCGCTGGCTAAGGTAAAGCGGGAGAGACCGGAGGTGGGGAAGATTTTATCCCTCCTTGACCTCAAGGGGAAACCGTCCCGGCTGCAGTTTACCTCGGATTTGCCTGAGCTTAAACCGGCTATTGATAACTTCATAAATATCGCTAAGCTTCTTGAGACCCTTGGCTGTGACTACCAGATTGACATCGCCTCGGGAAGAGGCTTTGAATACTATACTGGCATTATCTTCCAGATTTTCCAGAACGGGGAGAAGCTCGGCGGTGGCGGCAGATATGACGCCCTTATCCCGCTAATGGGGGGCAGGGATACCCCCGCCTCCGGTTTTGCCCTCTACCTTGACCACCTGATGAAGCTGGTAAAGCCCGAAGCCCTGGCTAAAGGCAAACCGCAGAGAATTCTAATCCGGGCTGAGCCGGAGGTGGCAAAGGACGGCTTTAGCATTGCCAGCCGCCTCCGTGAAGCCGGCTATATGGCTGAGCTGGAGCTTGGCGGGCAGAAAGGGGCCGATTTTAACTGGGGACTTGAGGTTAGGAGCCAGCCGCCCCTATTCACCCTGACCAACCAGGCTAAGCCCCA
>CAZUHO010000033.1:0-8122 GCA_964620725.1 uncultured Dehalococcoidales bacterium | reverse complement strand
ATATCGGCTTGGTCAAGATAATAAAGCAGATTAAGGGCGACCTTGAGCGATTAGGGGTGAGCTTTGAAGTTTGGTTCAGCGAGCAGAGCCTGTTTGATAAGGGGCAGTACCAGAAGGTGATGTCGCTGCTGCATAAGGGGGGCTATATCAGTGAGAAGGAGGGTGCTACCTGGTTTGTCTCCACCGCCCTGGGTGAGGATAAGGACAATGTGGTGGTGCGCAGCGACGGCTCTCCTACCTACTTTGCCTCTGATATTGCCTATCACTATAACAAGTTCTTGGAGAGAAAGTTTGACCGGGTAATCAATATCTGGGGGGCTGACCACCAGGGGCATATATCCCGGATGAAGGCGGTGGTTGCCGCCCTGGGTATTGCCCCGGAACGGCTCACGGTGATAATCTCTCAGATGGTTACCCTATCCCGCGGCGGCGAGCTGGTCAGGGTCTCCAAGCGCAGCGGCGATATTATCACCCTGCGTGAGGTGGTGGATGAGGTGGGGGTGGATGCCTGCCGCTTCTTCTTCGCCTCCCGCACCGCCGATAGCCAGATGGACTTCGACCTGGAACTGGCTAAGAAGCAGTCCGCCGATAACCCTGTCTACTATGTCCAGTATGCTCACGCCCGCATTGTCAGCATCCTTCGTCTGGCTCAGGAGAAGGGGATTGACTGCGGCGATGGCGATGTTTCCCTGCTCACCTCTGAGCCTGAGCTGACCTTAATACGCAAGATGCTGCTTCTGCCCGAGGTGGTTGAGATGGTAGCCCAGACCCTGGAGCCCCACCACCTTGCCTATTACGCCCTGGATCTGGCTACCGCCTTTCACAGCTTTTATAAGCAGTGCCGCGTCGTTTCTGATGATGAGACACTGACCAAGGCTCGCCTCAAGCTGGTTGAGGCGGCTAAGATTACCCTGGCTAAAACTCTCCACCTTATGGGGATGACCGCCCCCGATAAGATGTAAGACAGCATGTAAAACAAGGAGACTTGGATGAAGAAACGCGTTTTTTCTGGGGCTCGCCCCACTGGCAGGCAGCACCTGGGGAATTACCTGGGGGCGATACAGAACTATGTCAGCCTGCAGGACGAATATGACTGCGTCTACTGCATCGTTGATATCCACGCCCTGACCACACTGGAAGATACCAGCGGCTTGCAGAAGAATATCCACGATATGATGCTGGACTGGCTGGCGGCCGGGCTTGACCCTAAGAAAAGCATCCTCTTCGTTCAGTCCCATGTCCCTGAGGTAATGGAGCTGCATACCCTGCTCAGTATGGTTACCCCCCTGGGCTGGCTACTCAGGGTACCTACCTTCAAGGAGAAGGTGAAGCTCCAGCCTCAAAACGTAAACTATGGGCTGGTGGGCTATCCGGTGCTGATGACGGCTGATATTGTGCTTTATAAGGCGGAGGTAGTGCCGGTTGGGGAAGACCAGCTTCCCCACCTTGAGCTAGCCAGGGAGATTGCCCGTCGCTTCAATAATTTGTTCGGCAATACCTTCCCCGAGCCTCAAGCCAAGCTCACCTCGTTCCCGATGGTCTTGGGGCTGGACGGCAAGGAGAAGATGAGCAAGCAGCTGGGCAATGATGTTGAGATCGCCCTCTCGCCTGAGGAGACAATAAAGAAGGTGATGACGGCGGTTACCGACCCCGCCCGCCAGTACCGAGATGACCCCGGCCACCCCGAAATATGCAATATCTATACCCTGCACGGCTATTTCAACCCTGAGCAACTGGAGGATATAGGCAAGCAGTGCCGTGCGGCTGAGATCGGCTGTGTTGAGTGCAAGACGCTTCTCGCCGAGAAGATAAACTCCGCCCTCGTCCCCCTCCGGGAAAGGCGTGCGGCTTTAGCCGCCAAGCCGGAGTATATCAAAGAGGTCCTGGCTGACGGCGCTAAGCGCGCCAGCGTGATTGCCAGGGAGACACTCAAAGAAGTCAAGCAGAAGATGGGGCTTTTATAATCTACCTCACCCCCTGTGTCCCCCTCTCCTATCAAGGAGAGGGGGAATTTAATTAAAAAAGAGGGGCTTTCGCCCCTTTGACCCCGTTGACAACCCTGTTGACAAATATTACCTGTAGGGTTATAATATATCAATGTGGCATGTTGAGTACTACACAGAGCCTAGTGGTCGTCAACCTGTTTCTGAGTGGTTTAAAAGTTTAGAGAATAATACACGTTTGAATATGCGAGACAAAGTGGTTCGGTTACAGCAAAACGGATTAATGCTTCTTAATACTAGCATGATGGATCCTATAAAAGGTTATGGTGGTCATTTTTACGAGCTAAAGTATAGTAAGTATAGGATTCCACTGTATCACGATACAGCAAGAGACGCGTTCATTCTCTTACACGGATTTAAGAAAGAGCGAAGACGAGAACGGAGAGAGATTGAGACAGCATATTCCAGACTTTGCGAATACAAAATAAGGAGACAATAAGATGACGAGTACATTTGATAGTGAATTAAAGGAAGAGCTTAAAAATCCAGAATTCGCAAAAATGTTTGGGGCGGCTCAGGCAAAATCTAGTTTTGCTATTACGCTTGCTGAGGCAAGAAGGCAATTAAACCTAACTCAACAGAAGCTAGCAGCTAGACTAGGTGTGACTCAAGGATATATAGCTAAGCTAGAGGGTGGGGAGGCAAACCCCACACTCGAAAGGATTGGAAGCCTACTTGCAATGCTTGAGCTCAGCCTTACTACAGGTACTACCACCCTCTCACCCTATCCCGAACCTTCATCTTGGGAAATTATCTGGGCTTACAATCCTAACATTAGAGCGGAAGAGATACAGCGGGAGCGAGACATCGCTAAGGCTAGGGAGGAAAGTCCAGAACTCGAAGAACTAACAGTCTAACATGAAAGTGGTAGATATAGTAATAACTGAGGGGGTTCACTATGATATCCAAAGAAGGTCCCTATGTACAAATGGCAGGATTTTGCGACCAAGTAATAGAAGACAAGGCGGGAGTGCTTTCATTAATACGTATAATAGACACAATAGTTCATACAGAAGCACGCCCTGACGCACCTGCCGAGATGTCGCCAGTGACTCACCCGGTGCGAATGGTAATAATGCTTAAATCAGGGCGTGCCCGCGGACGGCATGAACTTAAGATTGTTCCCGAAATGCCTTCAGGTGAAGCCAAAGCTCCCCTCATACAAAGTATTCAGATGGAGGGTGAAGACCGGGGAGTCAATCGCATTATTAATATGCTGTTTACTTTCACAATGGAAGGCCTCTATTGGTTTAATGTATATTTGGATGATTCTTTGTTAACAAGGATACCATTGAGGCTAAAATACAACCGCATTGTAACTCAGGTACCTCAGACCTAAACCTTCCTATACTTCTTCACAAACCGCCCCATCCGCAAAAGGGCTTCCTCAATATCAGCTAGAGAGGTGGCATAACAGCAGCGGACGTAGCCCTCCCCGCCCTGCCCGAAGGCAGTGCCGGGGACGACGGCGACTTTTTCTTCCCTGAGCAGTTTTTCGGCGAATTCCTCCGAGGTCATGCCCGTGCCCTTTATTGAGGGGAAGGCGTAGAATGCCCCCTTGGGCTCAAAGCAGGGCAGGCCGATATCATGCAGTCCCTTGACCATAACCAGACGCCGGCGGTTATAATCCTCAACCATTTCCAGCACACTGGGTTCGCCGGATTTCAGCGCCTCAATGGCGGCTACCTGAGCCATGGTGGGAGCGCACATTATGGTGTACTGGTGAATCTTGGTCATAGCGCCGATAATCTCTTTGCTGGCGGCGGCATAACCGATACGCCAGCCGGTCATGGCATAAGCCTTGGAGAAGCCGCCGAGAAGGATGGTGCTCTCCTTCATCTGGGGCAGGGTGGCAAAACAAGTATGCTTCACGCCGTAGACAAGCCTGCCGTAAATCTCATCGGAGATTACCAATAGCCGGTGGCGGCGGGCGACATCGGCTATTTTTGCCAGCTTTTCCTTGCTCATCACCGCCCCGGTGGGATTAGACGGATAGCCGATAAGAATAGCCTTGGTCTTGTCGCTAACCCTTGCCTCAATATCAGCGGCGCTGAGCTCGAAGTTATTTTTCTCACGAGTGGGAGCCATTATGGGGGTGCCGCCAGCCAGAGTGACACAGGGGCTATAGGAAACATAGCACGGGTCGGGCACGATGACCTCGTCCCCGGGGTCGAGGATGGCTCTCATTGTCAGGTCCAGTGCCTCGCTGACGCCGATGGTAATCAGAAGCTCGCTATCGGGGTTATAGCTCAGCTTATAGCGCTCCTTGAGGTATCTTGAAAGCTCCCGGCGTAGCTCGGGCATCCCCGAGTTTGAGGTGTACATGGTATAGCCCTTCTCCAGCGAGTAGATAGCCGCCTCGCGGATGTGCCACGGGGTGGTGAAATCAGGCTCGCCCACCCCCAGCGAGATGACCCCTTCCAGGGAAGCCAATAGGTCAAAGAACTTCCTGATGCCGGAGGGGGCAACCTGGTTTACCCGCTGTGAGCTGGTATTGCGCACTTTTGTTGACATAAAGCTCTCCTAAAGGATTACCGGCTGGCGCTTGACCTTCTCCTTCCCCTCCAGAATTTCGCCGTCCTCTTTGAATTTTTTGAGCATGAAATGGGTAACCGTTCCCTGCACCTCTTCAATTGGGGCGAGCTTTTGCGATACGAAGTCAGCCACCTCATGCATGGTCTTGCCGCTTACCAGGACCAGCAGGTCGTAGGTACCAGAAAGGAGGTAAACCGAGCGAGCCTGGGGGAAGCGGTAGATACGCTCGGCGATGGCGTCAAAGCCAAGGTCCCGCTGCGGGGCAACCTTTACCTCAATTAGAGCCGATACCTGTTCCTCCTTCATCTTGTCCCAGTTAATTATCGTCTTATATTTCAGGATGGTCTGGTCTCTCTCGGCTTGCTTGATGAGCTTGACGACCTCACTCTGGGGGGTGCCGGTCATGGTCGATATTTGCTTGGGGGTGGTGCGGGCATCACTTTCCAGTATCCTAAGAATTTTCTTTATCATTGGCTTTACTCCTCCCCAGGTTTTCTATGGCGCTAGTATCTTAGCACTAGTACCGGGGCACCGCCTGCCACCCTTCCAGCATCCTCAAGAAGGTTAGTTCGTCCTCCCCGAGGGGCAAAAAGGGTAGTTGCAACTGCTGCAGCATTGCTCCCCACCAGGAGCCCGGTGGTCCGTATTCTTCTACTGTGGCTGCAGTAACACCGGCTAGCGAGGCGGCAACCTCTATAGCCTTGTCCAGACCTCCCAGCTCGTCTACCAACCCCAGCTTAAGGGCTTGACCACCAGTGTAAAGCTGACCGGTAGCCAGGTTTCGCACAGTTGCCGGTGACAGGTTACGTCCATCGGCTACAGTCTCGACAAACTGCTCGTAGAGTTCATCGGTTATATCCTGCATTATCTGCCGTTCCTCATCAGTGAGGGGGCGTACTCCCATATCCTTGTGCTCGCCAGCCTTTATTATCTCCATCTCAAGCCCTAGTTTCTCCAGCAGCCCCTCAATATAGATAAGCTGGCTGATAACGCCGATACTGCCGGTAAGGGTGGCGGGGTTAGCCACAATTCTATCGGCATATGCCGAGATATAGTAACCACCCGAGGCGGCCATATCGCCCATGGACACTACTACCGGCTTGCCTGTCTCTTCCTTAAAACGGAGTATCTCGTTGGCAATCTCCTGGGAAGCAGCTGCCGAGCCGCCGGGGCTCTCAATACGTAATACCACCGCCTTTACCAAAGCATCGTCTTCAGCTTTTCTTAGGTAGTCCCTTACCAGGTCGGGAGTGATGCCACCGCTGGTCAGCAGCCCCTGCTGGCTGGCACCAACAATGGCGCCACTGAGGGGAATCACGGCTATTTTTCCCCCCATCCCGGCACAGCCACTAAAAGAAAAGGCCAGGATAAGCGCCATTACTACGCTGAGGAATACTTGCCATCTTTTTACCTTCATGTTATTACCCCCTTCCGAATAGCTCATTTAGCGACCAAAGGTCTTGTGTTTCATTATAGCAGAGTTGGAAGAGTTTGTTATCCTTAGTCCTGAGTTGAAAGTGTCTCTCCCCCGGCTCCAGCCATTCCTTTTCTATCTCCTCAACCTCATATTCCACCCCTTTCCAGATAAAAGACCTTGGTCTCTGGGCGTAGGTCTGGCCGGAGTAGCAGCTTACTTTAAGTTTGTCCGGTTCGCTTGAGGATGATTCTCCGCTGTGGAAGGCTGACATCAACCACTTCCCATCCGGCTTCCATCCAGGCAGCAGCCTGGGGGTTGCTGCTATCGTTTTCCCACCATGATTTAAAGGTGTAGGCTTCCTTTTCCAGCTCGGAGCCGATAATGCTTTCAATTTGCTCGAAGACCAGCTGTAGCTGGGAGGCTCTATATGTTGCCAGGAAGTCCCTCAGGGGGTTGTATCTGGCGATGCTCTCCACATCCGGCGTCCCCCCCGGTTTGCGGCTGGCGGCGCTCTCCATTGGCGTTAGAGGGCGGGACTTCCTCTCCACCACCTCGTATTTCCTTAATTTGCCCCCGCCCAATCTTATATGCATTAGGGATTTACACTCCTGGCAGGTTATCTGACCATCATAGTTGTTGGTATCGATAAAGTCGGGTATGGTGATAGTTTTGCCGCAAGCTAAGCAGTCAATGTCCATATTTGTTGCTCCTTCTTATTACTCCTTTAAGGTGACCCTCCCCCTTTGTCCCCCTCCCTTGATAAGGGAGGGGGAATTTTATGTGAGAGGGGCTTCGCCCCTCTTTGATTGCCCTAATTTAGTAATTTTGCATTCGTTTAGCAATTTCATTTTTTCTAGCGTCTTCTTGTTTTTGGAGCATTTCAACAAATACTAAACTTGTAAAATCACGAACTTGCTGTCGTCTCTTAATAAGTAGTGCAATGGGTAGCCTCTCCTTACCTTCATGAAAAAGGTTATTCCTGACAATATACCAATCATCAATGACTTCGTCTAAGAAATCCCATATGCCATCCAAATAACCCTGGTCATTGATGAACCTTTTCACTCGCTCTTTTTTGTTTGCTTCTCTTATTCCGTGAGAATCAATATAAGTTCCAGCAATTATTTCTAGGCTAACCCAATAGAGTGCCATCTCAAGAATAGAAGGAGCAGTAAGATAACTCCTTTGAGCTCCTACATACCAATAGATACTTGGGTTAAAACCACTCTCCTCCAACCAGCTAGGATTATTTTCAATATGTGCAAGTGCTTCAGAAATGAATCCTCCCAAATTACTAATAGGGACAATATCCCAATTACCCGCAAGTTCTCTGGTAATTAAATCCCAACCAATGCTGTAGTTATCTCCCATGTTTTTCTCAACTGCTAAAGTTGAATAGTATCTTGCACGAGCGAGTGACAGTAGGGTTAGTATATCGGCTATATTCGAAGCATTTGCCCATAATATTGATGGTTTCACACCTGCAGGTTGTCTTGTTTCGGCAATCACAGAGCGTTTTGCTAGTGCCTCCAATAGCAACTCATCTCGGTCAAGAATCTCTTTGTACCCATAGCTGTGCTTGTGGTCAAATTCTGACCCATCCAACAATTCCCATTCGCTAAATTTACCACTTTCTCGTTGAATATTTTTTAAAGTGATAAGTGATATGTCACCTATGTAGCACCTAGTGAAATCCTCACCCATATCATTGCCCCTCTTGGACTGCCCCAATAAGAATTACTTTCTACTCCGCGTTCCCTCCTTCTTCGCTGCCTTTAAACCAGAACCAGCCTCTAAGTATTAGAATGACTACGGGGCCGGCTATGTTAAATGTGATACCAAGAGGCCCCAGTAAATCTATAAGAAGCAGAGAGCCGAGTAGCCATCCGATAGTGTAAAGAAGCCCTACGTACCGGAGGGAGTTGATAGTGGCTATGTTAGCAATTATGCTAAATAAACCGAATAGCCATACAAAGTACTTGGGTATCAAACCATCTTCTGCGAAAGAACTGACGATAGTTATTAGTAGAAATCCCATGACTATGCCTGTGAATGCTCCTGCTAGTCCCTTTTGGAGTTTATTCATTGAGGCACCTCCACTAAATCTTCGCCTTCCTCTTATGCCACTCCGTCGCCTGCTCGTAGGCGTAGGCGATTTTTAGGATAG
>CAZUHO010000032.1:2185-8141 GCA_964620725.1 uncultured Dehalococcoidales bacterium | reverse complement strand
AAGTAATTGTAAAAAATAGAGCCATCGTCTATAGTTAGAAGGCATCAGGCTTTAGCTATAAGGAGAAGACGATGGATGAGAAAACGGAGTGTGCCAAGTGCACCAAGGTAGTGTGCAACAGCGAGGCGTTTCTTAAAGGGCCATCAAACTGCCCGACAAAGACCCAAAAAGAAACTATCCAACAGGCGTTGGCTAAATACGACGACCCGGAGATCAGGGAGTTTGCCCGGCAGGCGTCTATTCAGGAATTTGAGTGTTATATGCATCTGCCAGAAGGGCTGACTACACGCTACCCCCGGGTAGAGGAGATAGTGCAATTCTCTAAGAAGATGGGCTTTAAGAAGCTGGGCATTGCCTTTTGTGGTGGTTTAGCGGATGAGGCTAAAATGCTGACCAGAATCTTGGAAAACAGGGGCTTTGAAGTCGTTTCCGTCTGCTGTAAGGCAGGAGCCATACCCAAGGAAAGGATTGGTATCACTGAGGAGCAGAAGATAGCCGGCCCCGGCTCCTTTGAAACGATGTGCAGCCCCATAACCCAGGCTGAAATTCTGAATAATGAGGGAGTTGAGTTTAACATACTGGTAGGGCTTTGCGTTGGTCATGATTCGCTATTCTTCAAATATTCTAAAGCCCCGGTTACAGTGCTGGTAGCTAAGGACAGGGTTTTCGGGCATAACCCGGTGATGGGCTTGTATCTGGCTCGTTCCTTTTACTATCGCAAGCTGCTGCGCAAGGAAGCTCACGGCCCGCAGAGCTAATAAGAACGAGGGAAAAATTTTGACCTACCCCGATAATATTCTTCAGCAGGTAACCAGACCGGCTCGCTATACCGGCGGTGAGTGGAACGCCGTCGTAAAGGACTGGGACAAGACCGCTCTCAAGTTTGTCCTCTGCTACCCCGATTTATATGAAATCGGCATGTCCAACATGGCTCTGCCCATCCTCTACGACCTGCTTAACCGGCAGAAGGACGTCCTCGCCGAAAGGGTCTATGCCCCCTGGATAGATATGGAAGCGGCAATACGAAGAGCAGGTATTCCCCTGCTCAGCCTTGAGACCAAACACTCATTAAAGGACTTTGATGTCATCGGCTTCTCACTGGACTACGAGCTTACCTACACCAATGTCCTGAACATCCTTGACCTGGGGCAGATACCGGTCCTGGCTTCAGAAAGAGACGATTCCCACCCTATAGTAATCGCCGGCGGCAGCTGCTGCCTGAACCCCGAGCCCATGTCCGACTTTATCGACTTCTTTGTCATCGGGGACGGGGAGGGGGTGATGCCTGAGCTGGTTGACTATCTCCGGGAGTGGAAGAAAAATAAAGCCTCTAAAGAAGAGCTACTCAAGCAGGTAGCCAGTATCCCCGGCATATATGTGCCCAGCCTTTACCAGGTGGAATACCAAGACGGCTTGGTTAAAAGCATTACCCCCACTGCTACCGAGGCGAAAGCGGTTATCCAGCGGCGGATTATAGCCAAGCTCCCTCCCCCCGTTACCAGACCGGTGGTCCCTTATATTGAGGTCATCCATGACCGGGGGGCGGTGGAGATTC
This sequence comes from uncultured Dehalococcoidales bacterium, assembly GCA_964620725.1. Lineage (GTDB taxonomy): Bacteria > Chloroflexota > Dehalococcoidia > Dehalococcoidales > BS750m-G39 > CAVTZP01. The sequence continues at coordinate 6,586 of CAZUHO010000032.1, read as the reverse complement.
AGCGGGGCTGCGCCCGCGGCTGTCGCTTCTGCCAGGCAGGGATTATATACCGCCCCCTGCGCCTGCGCCCCCAGGAAGAGGTAGTAGAAGCGGTGGGGGAACTTATTTCGGGTTGCGGCTATAACGAGGTATCACTGGTATCCTTAAGCACCAGCGACTACCCCAAAATTGAGGAGCTGGTGAAAAGCCTCGTCCGTAATTATCCTAACCTAAACCTCTCGCTCCCCAGCCTCCGCATTGATAGCTTTTCGGTAAAACTCATGGACTCCCTCCCCGGGAGGAAGAGCGGGCTTACCTTCGCCCCGGAGGCGGGCAGCCAGAGACTGCGCCGGTTCATCAACAAGAGCGCCTCTGAGGATGAAATCATAGAAACTGCTGCCGCCGCCTTCGCCAGGGGCTGGAGAAGCCTCAAGCTCTATTTCATGCTCGGCTTACCCACCGAGACCACCGAGGATGTTGAAGGGATTGTCCAGCTGGTCGATAAAATCCGCCTTGTAGGTAAAGGGGGGAAGGGGGGAATGCCCCGGGTGAGGGTGAGCCTTTCCACCTTTATCCCCAAGCCCCACACCCCCTTTCAATGGGTAGCTCAGGAAAGCGAAGCCGAGCTCAACGCCAAGCATGAACTGCTCAAGCAAGGGCTGCGCCGAAAGGGGGGGCAGGTCTCCTGGCAGGAGCCGAAGGTAAGCCAGCTTGAGGCGGTGTTCTCAAGGGGGGACAGAAGGCTGGGTAAGGTCATCTATAGCGCCTGGAAGCTGGGGGCGACCTTTGACGCCTGGGACGAATGCTTTGACTATGAAAAATGGCTTCACGCCTTTGAAGAGAGCGGGCTTGAAGCCGACTTTTATGCCCGCCGGGAGCGTCCCTTAGACGAGTACCTGCCCTGGGCTCACATTGACGTGGGGGTAAGTGCGGACTTCCTCAAGCAAGAATACCAGCGGGCTAAAGAGGGCAAGGAAACCCCCGACTGCCGCACTCAGGCGTGTAATGCCTGCGGGCTGGAACGATTAATCGCGGACTGCCAGCAAAAGCTAGGCGCTACTTAGCCTCCACGTCAAAACAGGCAATAGCCACCACCCTATCACCGGCGTCAAGCTCCTGCAGCTTCACCCCCTGGGTGCTCCTGCCCTGGATGCTAATGCCCCGTTTCGGGTCCTTCTCCTTAATCGGCGTCTGAATGACAAGGCCGTCAGCCGAGATAATCATTGCCTGCTGCTTTAGAGAGACGATGCTGGCGGCGGCAACCTTATCCGTTTTATCGGTAAGCTTAAACGTCCTCACCCCACCCCCGGCCCGATGCTGCCGGGGGTAGTCGGCAACGGGGGTCAGCTTACCGAAGCCGCCCTCGGTAACGGCTAATACATAGGCATTGGGGCGAACAATATCCATAGCCACAATCCGGTCACCAGGGTTGAGACGGACACCGCGCACCCCGCCGCTGGTCCGGGAGACCGCTCGTAGACTGGAGACGGCAAACCTGATTGCCTGCCCTCCCTCAGTAACTAAGAGGAGATCGTCCTTGTCAGTGGCTAAGCAGGCTGCCACCAGCTCGTCCCCCGTCTCCAGGTCCATGGCAATAAGCCCGCTACTGCGCACGGCGGCAAACTTGTCCACCATCGTCTTTTTAACTTCACCACCGCTGGTAGCCATCAATAAATAGGCACCGGGCTTAAAATCGGGCAGGGCTACCATAGCCGTAACCCTCTCATTATCGGCAATAGAAAAGAGGTTAACCAGGGCGGTACCCTTAGCCACCCGGGAGCTACCGGCGGCGATTTCATAGCACTTGAGATGGAAGACCCGCCCCCGATTGGTGAAGAAAAGCAGGTTGTCATGGGTATCGGCCACCGCCAGAAGCCTTACCGCATCCGCCTCCCTGGTCACCATGCCAATGATACCCTTGCCCCCGCGGTGCTGTGAGCGGTAGCTTTTAGCCACTACCCGCTTAACAAACCCCCGGTTACTGAGGGTAACCACCACATTCTGATGGGGGATAAGGTCTTCCTCACGAAACTCCACTACCTCCTCCCCGCTTATCTCGGTTCGTCGCGGGTCGGCGTAGTGGGACTTTAACTCGCTTACCTCCTTCTTTATGAGGAGAAGCATTCTCTTCGGGTTAGCCAGAAGGTCTTCCAGGTAGGCAATCGTCTTTACCACCTCAGCGTATTCATCAAGTATCTTTTGCCGCTCCAGATTAGCCAGGCGCCTGAGTTGCATATCAAGAATCGCCTGCGCCTGAGTCTGGGATAAGCCAAAGCCGCTCATAAGCTTATCGCGAGCAATCTCAGCCGTCTGCGCCTTTTTGATGATGGCAATTACTTTATCTATATTGTCCAGGGCGATTTTAAGCCCCTCCAGAATATGAGCCCTCGCCTTGGCTACCTCAAGTTCAAACTGGGAGCGCCGGGTGATAACCTGGTGGCGAAAGTCAATAAAATACTGGAGCGCCTCCTTAAGGCTGATTACCCTTGGCTGACCGTCAACCAGAGCCAGCATATTAAGGAAGAAGGCTGACTGCATGGAGGTGTGTTTATAAAGGTTATTCAGTACCTGCCTTGGCTCTGCCTCCCGCTTCAGCTCAATGACAATACGCATCCCCTGGCGGTCTGACTCATCGCGCAGGGCGCTGATGCCCTCAACCTTCTTGTCCTTGACCAGGTCGGCTATCCTCTCCACCAGGGAAGCCTTATTCGTCTGATAGGGAAGCTCGGTGACAACTATTTGCCGCCGCCCAGCCCCTGGCATGTCACCGAGGAGAGCCTTAGCCCTTACTACCACCCGCCCATGCCCGGTGGCATAGGCATTCTTAATCTCCTCCCCGCCAATGATGATGCCGGCGGTGGGGAAATCGGGTCCTTTAACAAACCGGGTAAGCTCGTCAACGGTGGCTTCGGGGTTATCAATGAGGTAGGAAATGGCGTCGCACACCTCCCCCAGATTATGAGGGGGTATGCTGGTCGCCATGCCCACGGCAATACCGGCGCTACCATTGACCAGCAGATTGGGTAAGCGGGTGGGTAAGACCAGAGGCTCCTTAAGGCTATTATCAAAGTTGGGCATGAAGTTGACGGTCTCTTTATCAATATCAACCAGCATCTCCCCGGCAACCTTGGTCAGGCGCGCCTCGGTATAGCGCATAGCCGCCGGGGGGTCATTGTCCATGCTGCCAAAATTGCCCTGCCCATCAACCAGGACGTATCGCATGGAGAAGTCCTGCGCCATACGCACCATGGCTTCATAGACGGGGGCATCGCCATGAGGATGATACTTACCCAGAACCTCGCCCACGATACGGGCGCTCTTCTTGTGGGGGCCGGTATGAGCCAGCCCAAGCCCAGCCATAGCGTAAAGAATGCGCCGCTGTACCGGCTTTAACCCATCGCGGACATCGGGCAGGGCGCGGGAAACGATGACGCTCATGGCATAATCAAGGTAAGAGCTGCTCATCTCCTCTTCGATATTTACCGGTTTGGTCTTGCCGAAAACCATGCCTACTTAAAACCTCCTACTTCTCATTAACTTCCTCGTTAGCAGTTTCATCTTCACTATCGGAGGACTCCTCCGCTGCCTCTACGTACTCCAACCCCTCCCGGAGCATCTTATCGCTAAGATAAGGACGAAGACCTTCGCCCCCCTTGGGCGGGAAGGAAAGCTGCCCCATCTGGGAAGGGTCTTGATATATCTCCCTGATAATGACGCTCACCCTGTCCTCGGCGGAACTGACAATAGCGGCCGCATACTTGTTACCCCCCTCTATTAACTTGATAAGCCGCTGAGCATGCCTTGCCTCCACCTGCCCCAGATACTCACCGCGGCTATTCTCCACGGTTAGGCTGGAATCATTAATTCGCAGATATACCTTATCACCAGCCACCATCTTGGCCAGCACCCCTTGCGGCGCCAGGCTATAAAGGTTAACCACCCCCGCCTTACCCGTCTCTTCAATAAAATGCTCCGGTTTAGCCTTATCCCAATCAGCCTCCGAGCCAGCTGCCACCTTACCTAAATAAGCCAGGCGGCGGAGATTCTTCTGGGCAATGATATTATAGGCATCAAGCTCTACAGCCCGGGTGTAGGCTTCCTTTGCCAGTGAGTACTCGCCGAGCTCAATATAGGCTTTCCCCAGGCGATTATAGGCATCAACATCGTTGGGGAAGCTTTCTATTATCTCCTTGTTCGCCGCCACCGCCTCCCGCCACCGCCCCTGCATGGCCAGGGCGATGGCGTTCTTGCTGCGCTGGCGTCTTATCCTTACCTGTTCCTCTTCCTGATACGCCATCCTTAACCTTCCAGCTCAAAGGCGCGGTGCAAAGCCTTGACGGCCTCCTTGACCTTAGCTTCGCCAATAATACAGGTTATCCTTATCTCCGAGGTGGTAATAAGCTCAATGTTAATCCCCTTCTC
>CAZUHO010000032.1:0-2085 GCA_964620725.1 uncultured Dehalococcoidales bacterium | reverse complement strand
CCCCTCAACATCGGTATATATCTGGCAGACCTCCGCCCCCAGGCTGACGGCCAGAGCCACCGCCGTAGTATCGGAGCCGCCCCGTCCCAGGGTGGTTACATCCATCTCATCGGTAATCCCCTGAAAGCCGGCAACAATGACGATATTTCCCTTCTCCAGCTCCCTGGTTACCCTCTCCGGGTCAACCTTCTGGATTCGGGCTCGGCTATAAACAGCATCCGTCCTTATCCCCGCCTGAGCGCCGGAGAGGCTAATCGCCTCATAGCCCATAGCCTCAAGCGCCATTGCCAGCAGGGTGCAGGAGATAATCTCGCCGGTAGAGAGCAGCATGTCAAGCTCCCGCTCATCGGGGCGCTCGTTAATCTGGTAGGCGAGCTTGATTAGCTCGTCAGTGGTATCACCCATCGCCGAGACGACGACAACCACATCGTTGCCCTTGTCCTTGGTCTGGGCGACCCGCCGGGCGACATTTTTTATCTTCTCGGCATCCCCCACCGATGAGCCGCCGTATTTTTGCACGATTAAAGCCATTTTTATCTACACCCAACCCTTTTTAACTTTTGTTTTTCTTCCCACCCAGCCCGCCCAAAAGGGCTTTGCCCTCTCAGGCTCTCCCCCTCCCCTGAAAAGGAATTGAGAGGAGCCAGACCCCTACTGGGTGGGAGGGTGGGAAAGAAGACTCCCTTTCTCCCCCACTAACCTTCCCATTATTTTATACCCATCGCCTATAAAAAGACCAGTGCTTTTTGCTTCCATTTCGGTAAATCTTTTTCCGCCGTTAGCCTTAAAACCCTCCCCCCAGAGCATAAAGGGGACCGGCTCGCCGCTGTGGGTGCGAACTTTTATTGGGGTGGGGTGGTCGGGGAGAACCAGTAACCGCAAGTCATCTGATTGCCAAGAGCGCAAACGGCTTATAACCTCGCTGTCCACCATTTGGATAGCCTCTATTTTATCATCAATGGCACCGGCGTGGGCGGCTTCATCCGGCGCCTCAATATGGATAGCGACCAGGTCATGCCGCTTAAGCGCTTCCAGGGCGCCATTTGCCTGGGCAGAATAGTCGTTGTCCAGACCATCGGTCACCCCAGCTATGTCCAGTACCTCAATGCCTAACATTCTAGCCAAGCCGCGCAAAAGGTCAACCCCGGAGGTGAGGGCGGCGCCAAGACCGTAGACCTCTTTAAATTCGGGCATCTCCGGCGCTTTGCCGCTACCCCAGAAGAGCCAGATTGATGTCGCCGGTATATCGCCGCGGGAGATACGCTTAATATTAATTGGGTGCTCCTTGAGCACCGCCTCCGAGCGTTTCATCAGCTCCCGCAGAATCTCACTTCCCTTACCATGGGGAAGAAAGTCCTTAACCGGCTTATCGGGGATATCGTGGGGCGGGGTGCAGACCGCCGAAAGTGCTTCTTCGCTGCCGGTGAGCTTGCATATATGGCGGTAGCTGACGCCGGGGTAAAAACGAATCTGCTCATTACCCAGGCTTTGGTTCAGGGCGGCAATAAGCTCTTTTGCCTCCCCGCTGCTGATATGACCGGCGCTGTAGTCCCGCATCACGCCGTCACGGATAGCCACCAGATTGCAGCGGAAAACAACCTCCCCCTCACCAACGGGGATATCCAGGCTTCTGGCTTCAATGCCACCCCGCCCCTTATAGTAGAGCTTGGGGTCGTAGCCCAGCACCGACATGCAGGCGCAGGCGCTGGAGGGCTCCATCCCCACCGGCACCGTGCGCACCAGCCCGAGGACGCCTTCCTTTGCCATGGCGTCAAGGTTGGGGGTTTTAGCCAGCTCAAGGCAGGTCTTGTTGCCACGCTCGGCTAGTGGTAAGCCGGCAGCACCGTCAATTATTACAACACAGTATTTCATTTTTTAGTGACCCTATCCCCTTTATCCCCTTCCCCTTATTAAGGGGAAGGGGAAGATGTATTATAAGAGAGGCGAAGCCTTTCTTCAACTCTTCTTTTAATCCTTGCTGAATAGTTTAAATCCGCCTATAATAGTGCCATCGGGGCGTAGCGCAGTCTGGTTAGCGCGCAGCGTTCGGGACGCTGAGGTCGGTGGTTCAAATCCACTCGCCCC
>CAZUHO010000031.1:0-8311 GCA_964620725.1 uncultured Dehalococcoidales bacterium | reverse complement strand
GATAGGGCGGTATCTCAATCAGCAGCTCGGGGGTGAACCCCCTGACGGCAAAGCGTAGTATAACGCCCAGAATAATCCAGACGATAAAGAGCGTCCCGTAGACGATAACAACGTATTGCACCCCCCGCGCACCAACCAGACCGAAGATCATAGCCTGCAGGGCGGCACAGGGAATGGCAATGGAAATAAGGGTTGCCGCAATGAACCGCTCTCTCTTGCTTTCCAGGATACGGGTAGCCAGGACAGCCGGCACGTTACAACCGAAGCCAAGCAGGGTGGGAATAATGGCATAGCCATGTAGTCCCAGGCGGTGCATGATAGTATCCACCATAATCGCCAACCGCGGCAGGTAGCCGACATCCTCAAGGAGACTGAGCACCAGATAGAAAGCGAAAACATAGGGCAGGACGACAGCGATGGGTATATACAGCCCGCTGGAAAGCAGCCCGAATGACTGCAAAAAGTCAACCTGGCCACCAATGAGCCTGCCAATCACAATATCGTGGAGGAAACCGCCGCCCTGTAATACATCGCTCAGTCTCATCAGCACCGGTGCCCACAGGTTGTTGAACAGGGGGTCAAAGACATAGCCAATCAGGCCCTCGCCGATAAAACGGACGACGATAAAGGATGCCGCCATAATAACCAGAGCCATGATGCCCCCGGACACTGGCTTGACACTGGCATCGGCAAGCCTCTCCCGCCAGGTATGGTGACGATGGGTAACATGCTGAACCTGGTCAATGATATTGCCCACAGCCACCCAGCGCTCATCACGGCTGCGAGGGGGAAGGCGGGGTGAGGCAGCCTTGGGGATATTCTCCACCAGCTCTTTTATTCCCTCCCCGGTTACGGCAACGGTGGGGACGACGGGCACCCCCAAGAGCTCCCTCAGTTTATCCAGGTTGATGTCTATCCCCAGGTGCTTGGTATCATCCCATATATTCAGGGCGACCACCACCGGGACGCCTTTCTCCAGTAGCTGTAAGGTTAGATAAAGGTTTCTCTCCAGATTGGTGGCATTGACCACGTTTATGACCACGTCCCCGGTGTGAAGCATCTCCAGGGCTACTTCCTCAGCTTCACTCGTTGGCTCCAGGGTATAGGTGCCGGGCACATCGATAACCTCAGCGGTGTCCTCACCTAGTTTCGTTTCCCCCCGGGTATAGCCCACCGTAGTCCCGGGATAATTGGAGGCGATAACGCGGACTCCGGTGAGACGGGAGAAGACGACACTCTTGCCGACATTGGGGTTGCCCATGAGGAGTATCTTCATTTTGTCGGCCCGTCATCCAGCTGGACTAGTATCCTACTGGCCATGCCGAAGCCAATAGCTACCCTGGCTCTATCCACCTCAACGGTTACCGGGCCTCGCATAAGGGTGGAACTGACCTTGGTTATTCTCTTGCCCGGTATAATGCCCAGGGCGCTCAGGCGGTTCACCAAGCCACGCCCGCCCTGAAGGTAGGCTACTATACCACTCTGCCCTGCCCGCATCCGGGTTAGGGTCACTTGTCTTTCAACAGGCATAAAAATTCCATCCTTCCCTTTCGTATCTTCACCAAAAATCACCCTTTCTTCTGGCGGCACTGGGGGCAGTAACCCGTCAGGCGAAGCTCGGCATCAACAATTTCGACATCTTTAACCTCAGGCACGCTTCTCTTCAGGTGGCGAGCCAGCGAGTACTGGAACTCAATAACCTTACCACAGCCGAGGCATACCAGATGGTGATGCTTCCTGGCTGGCTTCATCTCGTAGTGATGGTGGCTGTCATCAAAACGAAGCTCCTCTATCAGCCCCGGCTCCTTGAACACCTTTAAGGTGCGGTAGACCGTTGACAGGCTGATTCGGGGCTGGATAGCCCGCGCCCGGCGATAGATTTCATCAGCATCGAGATGCCCTTTCCCCTTCTGGATAATATCCAGAATCAAGGCACGCTGGCTGGTAACCCTTTTGCCAGACTTCCTCAGGGCAAGTTGGCTGCTTCCCCTCTTTTTTTGGCTTTGGTTATTGCTAATGCTTCTCACTTGCAACTATTATAACTCATAGTAATCCCTTTGTCAAGGTCTTAAGCGGAGGATTGTCTTTAGAGACGGATGATATCCTCTTTGTGCTCTAAGGCTAAAAATAGAAGGAGGTAATCCCTGAGATGGCGGGTTACCAGGAAGTTATATCTGACGTGCTCCTTCCCGTTCTCCCCCAGCCATCGGGCATAGTCGGGGTTGGTCAGCAGCTGCCTTATGGCATGGGCAGTGCCCTCTGTCTCGTAAGTTAAAAGCCCGGTGAACCTGTTCTGCACCTGAAGGGGTATACCCCCAACCGCAGACGCCACCACCGGCTTTGCCTTCCACAGAGCCTCGGTTACGGTAAGCCCGAAACCTTCCCGGTGCGACTTTTGTACAATGACAGTAGCTGCCCTTTGCAGGGCATTTACTTCAATATCACTACCCGGATCTGGGGAAATAGGCAGAATATGTATGTCAGGGTTGTCTCCGGCTCTCTCCCTGACCTCAGCCAGCACCTTATCAGACTCCGGGTCATCACCGGCAGCACCCCCGGCGAAGACAAGGCGGCAGTCTATACTCTTCTGCACCAGCTCAAAAGCCTGAATCACGCCCAGCGGGTCCTTGAGGTAGTCAAAGCGCGAAATCTGGGTAATAATGGGTTTATCCTGAGGTATGTCGTATTTCTCCAGGACGGAATCAATCGTCTTCTGGTCAAGCTCTCTGTTCTTATCGCTCAGCGGGTCTATCGACGGCGAGATAAGAAACTGGCGGATAGGCAGCCCACAGGAAAAGGCTGGCGCCGAGAAAACGGCGGCATCATACTTAACAACGAAGGGCTTCAGAAAGTCCCATACCTTCTTAGTGGGATGCGAGAGGTCAATATGACATCTCCATATCCATTTCTTATCCCGCTCCTTTTTCTTGCCAATTAGCCCCACCGGCTGGGGGTCGTGGATAAAGATAATATCCCCGTCCAGTCGCATTTTCTTCATATTCTTCTGTGTTATTTCCCGAAAGAGGGCGAAGTCTTCCTTGGTAATCCTGTCCTTCCTGCCGTGCAGGGCATTATGAAACTTCTTGGTCACATGGAAAAAGGGCTCGCTACCCTTTATGACATTCCACCGGGCATCGACGCCAAGCTGTTCCAGCAGGGGCATCATGCGGCTTAAAATCTCAGCCACTCCGCCGCCGCTGGATGTGGAGTTTACGTTTTGGATGACCTTACCCGATAGCCTGGCTGAGAGCAAGCGGAGTTCCTCAACGGCGCTCCTGCCAGCAATAGGCTCGTAGTCAGAAAGCATTACTTGATTCGTTTTTCGATAAGCTGTATCAGTGCTGATCTTAGTCCCTCCAGAGTATAAATATACGGGTCAAGCCGGTTAACTTCCTCAGCGAGCTCAGTCTCCCCCAAGTCATCCTCTAGCCATATAGAGAAATCGTTCAGCCCCCTCCCCAACCTCAACCTTGAATCGAAAATATGGAGAAAGAGGGAGCCTAAGCTTATCTTGCGCAGGGCTTCAACAAACTCCCTGAGGTCATGAACCACATAAGAAGTAGGCATGGTCACGCTGACTGATTTCATGAAGTGAAACTCTCTTCCCGGCATCGCTTCCCTGAAATTGGAGCCCTGGGAAAGATAATCCTCCATGACGGCAACCAGCCTTTCACGCAGAGTCCCCAGATTAGGAGAGGCAAAGGTCTCGATGGTAGCCAGCCTTTCGCCCAGCACCTCATCGCCCAGTGCATCACTCACCCAGATGGCGAAATCATTAGACAGTTCCGGCGTGAGGTAATGGTGCTGTTCCAGGAAATGGTGGGTATGATAATAGATTACGCCGTCTGGTGCCTGTTTCAAGCAATCAACAAGTTCTCGAAGATTCTTTGCCTTAAGGCCGGTGAGCTCGGTCAGGTGCGCCCGGCTGCTAAAACGGAAGGGCTCTTCCGCCTTTCTCAAAGGACGCCCGTAGTTGATAATCGTGCCATGAAGAAGCCGGCTGTTAGGGATGATAATGGTGCTTTCATCCAGAGCCTGGACGTGGGTATTGCCCCAGTTTACGGCGGTGACATAGCCTTCCTCGCCTGTCTCCAACTTTATGTAGTCGCCCACCTTAAGCTGCTGGGTAGCGCTGAGCTGGAGGCCGGCAAAAAGGTTAGGGACGATGTCTCTGAAAGCCAGCGCTGCCGCTAAGACCACCACCGCCAGGAGGAGAAGAATGGGACTGGTGGGCAGACCCCAGATATCAAGCACGATTAGTACGCCAATAACGATGAAGGTAATTCTGGCTATATTGACCGTCAAGGCAATAGTCGTTTGGGGGACCTTCCATCTGGGTAGATACATCCTGAGCAACCGTTCACCCAAGGTGATAATCACCCAGGCGAAGGATAAAACAAACAAGCTCCCTATCGCCTTGCCGGAAATACTCTTGACTGTCGGAGACAATACCGAGACTTGAATGGCTATGGCAGCGCCCAACAACACAACCCAGAGCAAGAAGGGGCGGCGTACTGCCCGGGCAACTACCTCGCTTCCCTCCCACTTCGTCTTTTCCTTCCAGCGCCCGAGGAGTTTATCAATAAACCGCCTTAGCCACAAGCCAACAATGTAAGTGGCCAGAAAAGCCAATAGCGGGATAAATATCGTAAGCCAGTTAGCAGATAGCCATTCAACCATTCAGAGTTACTCCCAACTTAACGCCTCTATGATATCACTCCCTTGCCATTTTACCATAAATCTCACCGAGCCTCCTCTAACAGCAGGCTTAGAAATTTGGCTACTTCATGCGGAGACTCCAGAAAATAGCGGGCTGAAGTGGCATGGTCTCTTTCCCCGACAAAGACTGATATGCCACCCCCGTAACTTTCAATAGCCTTGAAACCATCTTCGTCACTCAGGTCGTCGCCAAGGTATATGGGCAAAGTCCCGCTTTTCTGCCCCATCAGCATTTCTACCACCTTCCCCTTATCCCAGGCAACCGCCGGCCTGACTTCATATACCTTCTTACCCCAGGTTATCCCTATCTTCCCCGACCCGGCGGCATCACCGGTAATGCGCTCAAATATGCTCCTTACTTCTGCGCTCCTGCCTTCTGCCACCTGGCGGTAATGAACGCTCAAGGTAAGCCCCTTATCCTCAACCAGGACTCCCTTAATTGCTCCCAGAGCCCGGCTCAATTCGCCGTACATCCGGCGCAGGAGGGGCTTGGATTCCTCAGCCGCGGGACTGACGAAGCTGACTTGAGGTCCTTCTATCTCCAGCCCATGGTTTCCAGCGTAGATTATGTTACTGATACCCACCTTCTGCTTAAGGTCTGGTAACGCCCTGCCGCTAATTATAGCCAATGTCAGGCGCCGCTTCTGCGCCAGAGCCTCTAGCAACCGCCTCGTGTCGGCGGAGAGACCTGCCAGCCCTGGCCTTTCCACAATCGGAGTAAGAGTGCCGTCATAGTCAAGTAGAAGCAACACACGGCTGGCACTCCTAAGCTGCTCGGCAACTTCAGACCAGGCGGATAGGAGATGCTCCAACTATCATTCTCCAGATTCAAATTTTACTAGCTCCGAGATTATATCCGCCGCCCACTTGTAGATATTGTTCTCACGCACCACCTGCCTCATTTTCCGCATTCGCCTCCGCCTTTCTGTCTTAGGCATTTCCACAGCAGTTTTCATGGCTTCGGCGAACTGGTCAGTAGCATAGGGATTAGCGAACACGGCGTCAGTCAGCTCCCGGGCTGAGCCGGTGAAGGGGCTCAAGATAAGAACGCCGTCTTCGTCAAAACGGCTGGCAACGAATTCCTTGGCAACCACATTCATACCATCATGAAGAGAGCTTACCACAAAGAAGTTTGCCAGCCGGCGCAGTGCCATCAGTGCCGTCTGTGACTGGTGCTCGCGGAGGTAAATTATAGGCTTCCAGCCTCCAGTGGCCCACCTAGAATTCGTCTCCTCTTCCATCCTGTCTATTTCTTTACTGAGCTTCTTATAGTCCGAAATCCGAATTCGGCTGGGAACACCACCCTGGACGAAAACGACCTTTTCCCTGTAATCGGGGTACCTCTCCAAAAAACGGCCCATCGCCCTCAGCCGGTCAGGGATGCCTTTAGTGTAATCAAGGCGGTCAAAACCGACACCGACTATCTTGCCATCCAGGTCCAGCTGCTCTCTAAACTCCTTCGCCTGAGCCTCTACTTCCTGGCTCTGAGCGAACCTTGATAATGCCCCGAAGTCCACACTGATGGGGAAAAACCTCACTGCCGTTTTCCCGCCCCCACAGGTAACCTCGTACCTTTCCCAGTCAACCTTGGCCTCAATCGCCCGGTCCACGGTATCCAGAAAGTTATTACAGTGATGGCGAATATGGAAACCAAGAAGGTCATTGCCCAATAGCCCGTGTAGAATTTCCTCCTCCCAGGGGCAGATGTGGAAAGCCTCCCGATGCGGCCAGGGAATATGCCAGAACTGGGCGGTAATGATATTGGGGTTTTTATCCTTAATTAATCTGGGGAGCAGCGTCAGATGATAGTCCTGGATAAAGACAAACGCCTTTTTATCTCCAACTTCCTCCAGTACGCTCCGGGCAAAGGTTTCATTTACCTTCTTATAGGCCTCCCAGTCAGCTTCCTCAAATACGGGTTTGGTGTAAGCATTGTGGCATAAGGGCCACAATGCTTCGTTAGCAAAGCCGAAGTAGTATCCATCTTCCTCCTCCCTGGAAAGCCAGAGCCGCTTAAGGGCGTACCGCGGGTTTTCAGGGGGGATGCCCACCTTGCCCTCTTTATCTACAACCTTCCTATCAGCGTCACCGCTGCCATGGGCAATCCAGGTGCCGCCACAGGCTTGCATCACCGGATCCAGGGCAACGGTAAGACCGCTGGCAGGTACGCGGTAAACAATCTCTCCACCGGAGAAGTTGTGAATATAAGGCTCACGGTTAGATACCACCAAGAAAAGATAGCCAGATAGCTTCTCTTTAACCAGTTCGTTGAGGCTTTTTTGCGTCCACATCCACAAGTATTCTACCGTGATTTGCTCTCTTTATGCAAGAAAGGGGCAAATAGGGGAGAATCCGGTCCAGCTTTCTCGTTTCCCCTTACTTAAGCCGGCGATGGAGTAAATAAGGTCCATATCGAGGCTATCACGGACAAGCTTAGCCAGCTTGTCGTACTCAGCGTCCCGCTGGCGGTCATCACCGGTAAAATTAAGGGGCTGTCCCTTGGCGCCGGCAATATGCCTCAGCATGCCCCGCCGGAGCTCCTGATTGTGGAACAGCCCGTGAATATATGTCCCCAAAACGCGCCCGCTTGTGTCCAGGCATCCGTCGAGGGCGTCACAGGGTTTAGTGGAGCGCTCCTGCAGGCGAAAGGCGGCACTGCCTTCACCGCTTTCCGTCCTGCCCATATGAATCTCGTAGCCTTCAAAGCTGATATTCTTAGCTTCGGCGAGAAGTCCGCTCTCAGCGACGACACTGCCCTTTACCTGGTGAGTTTCCTTGGTCGGCAGGAAGGCGGTGGTTATAGGCAGAAGACCCAAGCCCCGGCTCTGCCCAACCCCTGATTCCACATGGTCGGGGTCATTAATATACTCACCCAGCATCTGGTAGCCGCCGCAGATACCAATAACAAAAACCCCCTGTCGGTAAAGCTCGCTGATGCGGCGCGCCAATCCGCTGCTATTCAGCCAATTCAGGTCGGCTATGGTGGTCTTGCTCCCGGGGAGGATAACCAGGTCGGGGTGGCTCAGGTCTTTTACAGAATTTACATAGCGCACGCTGACACCATTCTCCCTGTCCAGCGGGTCGAAATCGTCAAAGTTGGAGATATGGGGCAACCTGATGACAGCGATATCTACCTGAGCCGAGCCCTGCTGAGGTTTTAGCTGCTCTAATGTTACCGAGTCTTCCTGGGCGATATGGATATCGCGGAAATAGGGAATGACGCCGGCGACGGGAATGCCCGCCTTCTTTTCCAGAAATTTTAGTCCCGGCTCAAGCAGTGCCCGGTCTCCACGGAACTTGTTTATCACCAGAGCCTTGATAAGACTCAGGTCTCCCTTTTTCAGCAGCCACAACGTGCCCAGCAGCGAGGCGAAGATGCCACCGCGGTCAATATCACCAATGAGCAAAACCGGAGCCCGGCAGTACCTGGCAACTCTCATGTTTACGATGTCCCCCTCCGCCAGGTTTACCTCGGCGGGGCTACCAGCACCCTCAACAACCACGACTTCATACCGGGAACGGAGTTTCTCCAGCGCCTCGGTTACCACCGGCCACAATTTAGTCTTCAGCCTGTAATAATCTGCCGCCGTTG
>CAZUHO010000030.1:0-8573 GCA_964620725.1 uncultured Dehalococcoidales bacterium | reverse complement strand
GGTGAGAGGATTTGAACCTCCGACCTCAGCGTCCCAAACGCTGCGCGCTAAACCAACTGCGCTACACCCCGCAAGGGGGAGTATAGCAAGGAGCTTGCCCCAGGTCAAACCGAGAGCTAGTCCCGACAGTCAGGGCAGTTATCAAAGGCGTCGGGGGCTAAATTAACCTTCTTAATTATATAGTCCAGCTGTTTTTCTGGAGCCCAGTATCGGCCGCAGGTCTTACACTTCTTCAGCTTGAACTCCATCCCGTTTTTCGGCCACTTAATATACCTCGTATCGCCCACATCCTTAAACGATATCGCCCCCGTAGGGCAGACATAGGCACAGGAACCGCAGCCGATGCAGACATCCGAAGGCTCGTAAAAGGGGGTAGCCATAGCCCGACCAGTACCCCGCCCCACCAGGCTGATTGCGGAGACACCGACAACCTCGTCACAGGCACGGACACAGAGGGCACAAAGAATGCACTGCTCGTCCTCAAGCTCAAAGCTTGTCTCGTCAACGCCAAGCTTAAGAGCTAAATCCTGTATTTCCTTGTTGTTAGGGCACCGGGCGAGCAGTAGCTCCATCAGCATTTTGCGGTTGCTGGCAATCCTCTCCGAGTTGGTCTTTACCTTAAGCCCTTCTTCCACCTCATAAAGGCAGGAGGCTACCAGCCTTTCCCTTTTACCCCTGGTAACCTCAACCAGACACAGGCGGCAGGCACCGTAGGGCTTAACCGCCTCGTTGGAACACAGGGTGGGTATATAAATGTTATTATCCTCCGCCACCTCCAGTATGGTTGCCCCTTCTTCTGCCTGAACTTTTCGTCCGTCAATCGTCAGTGTAACCATTTCTCCCGCCTTTACTTCCTTATCACAGCGCCAAGATTGCAAACATCGTAGCAAGCGCCGCACTTTATGCACTTCTCCTGGTCCAAGACCACCGGCTTCTTCTTACCCATATCAGTTATCGCTTCCACCGGGCAGGCTTTGACACATAGCCCGCAGCCGGGGCATTTCTTCTCATCAATAAGATATGTAACCAGCTCCTTGCAGACGCCAGCGGGGCAATGTTTATCCTTAATGTGGGCTTCGTACTCGTCCCTGAAATAGCGCAGGGTGGTCAATACCGGATTGGGGGCGGTACTGCCCAGGGCGCACAGCGAACTGTCAACAAGGGTCGCCGAGAGCCGTTCCAGTAAGTCAATATCGCCATCCTTACCCTTACCCTCGGTGATGCGGGCCAATATCTGGCTCATCCTTTTTAAGCCCTCGCGGCAGGGGACGCACTTGCCGCATGATTCGCCTTCAAGGAAGTTAATAAAGTACTTGGCGATATCCACCATGCAGCTATTCTCGTCCATAACAATCATCCCACCCGACCCCATCATTGAGCCAACCCTGTCCAGCTCATCAAAGTCCACCGGCAGGTCAAGCTTATCTTCCGGAATGCAGCCACCGGAGGGACCGCCAGTCTGCACCGCCTTGAACTTTTTGCCTTCAGGAATACCGCCGCCGATATCATAGATAATCTCCCTTAAGGTTATCCCCATGGGGACTTCCACCAAGCCGGTGTTATTAATCTTGCCCACCAGCGAGAAAATCTTGGTCCCCTTGCTGCCGGCGGTGCCTATCTTTGCGTACCAATCAGCCCCGTTCTTGATTATCAGGGGGACATTAGCCCAGGTTTCTACATTGTTAAGATTGGTCGGCTGCTCCCACAAGCCCTTCTCCACGGTGTGGACATACTTTGCCCTGGGTTCGCCGACCTTGCCTTCCAGCGAAGCCATCAGCGCCGTTGACTCGCCGCAGACGAAAGCCCCACCTCCCCGGCTTATTTTGATATCAAAGTCAAACCCGGAACCGAGGATATTCTTTCCCAGAAGCCCGAGCTCCTCAGCCTGCTTAACGGCTATCTCGGCATTTCTTACCGCCAGCGGGTACTCATTACGAACATAGATATAGCCTTCGTGCCCGCCGATGGCATAGGCGCCGATGAGCATCCCCTCCAGCACACTATGGGGGTTCCCCTCCATTAGGCTCCTGTCCATAAAGGCGCCGGGGTCTCCCTCGTCACAATTACATATGATATATCGCTTATCGCCAGGTGCCTGGCGGCAGCTTTCCCACTTGACGCCGGTGGGGAATCCACCACCACCCCGCCCCCGCAAACCAGATTTCTTGACCTCTTTAATTACTGCCTCAGGCGACAGGTCAAAAAGAACCTTGCTCAGGGCGGCATAGCCGCCTAAAGCCAGGTAGTCCCGAATCTCGGTGGGGTCAATATTGCTATTGTCGCTAAGGAGGAGGCGCTTCTGCTTTTTATAGAACGGGACATCGCTCTCATAGGTTATTTTCTTACCGGTACCGGGGTCGGTATAAAGCAATCTATCAACAATCTTGCCCTTGACCGTCGCGGAGACTATCTCGGCAACATCCTCGCTTTTTACCTGCTGGTAGAGGATATTTTCTGGCTTGACTACCACCAGCGGGCCTCTCTCGCAGAAGCCGGGGCAGCCGGTAACCCTGAGGCTTACCTTATCTTCCAGCCCGCGTTCTTTTAATTCCCGCCTGAAAGCGGTTATAACCTTCTGGGCTCCCAGAGCCAGACAGCCCGTGCCGCCACAGACAACGAGGCACGCCTGTTTAGGGTCTCGGCTCTTAACTATTGACGCTCTTAGAGCCTCTAGCTCCTGCGGCGAGCCCAGCCGTTTCAACACCTTCTCCTTTCCCATGTTTACTTGTAGCCTTTCAATAAAGCTTTCACCCCGTCAGCCTTCATCTCCCCTGAGTAGTTACCGTCGATGATGACTATAGGGCCCAGGGCACAGGCACCAACACAGTTAACCGTCTCCAGGGTGTATCTATGGTCTTTAGTGGTTCCGCCAGCCTTGATACCTAACCTCCGCTCAATCTCGTCCAGGACTCTAACCGCCCCCCTCACATGGCAGGCGGTGCCGAGGCAGACATTAATTATGTGGCGCCCCCTCGGTTTTAAGCTGAACGCCTTAAAAAAGGAGGCAACGCTATAGACCTGGGTCAGCGGGATGTCTAAACCCTGGCTAACCTCCGTCAAGGCTTTCTTGGGCAAATAATTATATTCCGCCTGGATATCCTGCAATATGGCTACCAGCATGCCCCGGTCACGCTGGTGACTATCCAGCACTGTTTTTACCTTCTGCTTCGCTGGCTTAGTCTTCGTCTTCACTCGCCTTCTCCTTGAGCTTGGCGTAATCTCTCTCCACCCGCTGCTGAATCTCACTGATTATATCCTCAGAGAGGTGTCTGAACCTGCCCTGCAGCTTCATGTAGTCAGTAACCGGCCTGAGCGTGGGGAAATCAAAGTTCAGCTTATACTTGCCGTTTTCCACTTCATATAGCGGGAATATTCCCGTCTCCACCGCCAGACGGCCTATCCTGATGGTCAAATCAGTGCGACATCTCCAGCCGGTGGGGCAAACTGACAGGATATGAACATAGGCCGGACCCTTGATAGCTGCCCCCTTCTCCACCTTAGCCATCAGGTCAAAGGGGTAGCTGGGGCAGGCAGTAGCCACATAGGGGATATTGTGGGCGGCGGCAATAGCCGGCATATCCTTCTTCCAGGTAACCTGCCCGATGCTCACCTTGCCCGCAGGGGAGGTGGTGGTAGATGCACCAAAGGGGGTAGCTGAGGAGCGCTGGATGCCGGTATTCATATAGGCTTCGTTGTCAAAGCAGAGGTAAAGGAAATTATGCCCCCTCTCCAGAGCTCCGGATAGCGCCTGGATTCCGATATCGCTGGTGCCACCATCCCCAGCCATAGCTACCACCTTAATATCCTTCTGGGCAATTCTGCCCTTCTTCATCAGCATCTTCAGCCCGGCTTCTATGCCCGAAGCCACGGCAGCGGTATTCTCAAAGAGGGTATGAATCCAGGGGACGCGCCAAGAGGTATAAGGTAGTGGCGAGGAAACTATCTCCATACAGCCGGTGGCACTAGCAATTATCACATTCTGCCCCAGCGCCTTGCAGGCAAGCCTCACCGCCAAAGCCTCCCCGCAGCCGATACAAGCTCGATGACCGGGGGCAAAGTTCTCCTTTTTGGTCACCAGTCTGGGGACATAAACAGCGTAGTTTTCCATTATTCCCTCACCCCGAATATCTCAAACTCTTTGTCGCTCCCCTTCTGCGAGATTTCTATGCCCCTATTAACTATCTCCTCAAACTCAGCCGGGGTAATATCCCTGCCCCCCAAGCCACCAACAAAGCCGATTACCTTTGGTCTCTTGGCTTCACCATATAAGGCTGCCTTAATTTCGGAGCAGACGGGACCGCCGGGACCGCCAAAGGAGAGCGCCCTATCCAGGACGATAAGGGTCTCGGCATTCTTGACCGCCTGACGAATCTCGGCAAAGGGGAAGGGACGCCAGAGGCGAATCCTTACCAGCCCCACACTTCTGCCCTCCCCCCTCATCTTATCTACGGTGGTCATTGCCGTTTCCGAAAAGCCACCCATGGTCAATAGCAGCACCTTGGCATCCTCACTGTGGTAGTGCTCTACCGGAGAGTAATTCCGCCCGAAGAGCTTACCGAACTTTCCCCAGCACTCAAGGACAACCTCTTTAGCCGCCTCTAGATTTACCTCCTGGGCTTTCTTCGTCTCGGAATAAATAACGGGCATGGCGAAGGCTCCCATAGTTACCGGCTTGTCGGGGTGAAGCGGCAGGGGGTATTTAAATGGAGGAAGAAACCTGTCAACCTGGCTCTGCTCCGGGAAGACTATGGGCTCAATCATGTGCGACAGGTAGAAGCCGTCAAGGTGAACCATAACCGGAAGCAGCACCCGACGGTCTTCGCCAATGCGGAAGGCACAGAGGACATTATCCACCGTCTCCTGCCCGTTCTCAACAAATATCTGAATCCAGCCGGTATCACGCACCGCCATAACATCGGAGTGGTCGCCCCAAACGCTCAGCGGTGCTGACAGGGCACGGTTAGCCACCGTCATAACCAGCGGCAGCCTCATTGATGAGGCAACATACAAGACCTCGTGCATCAGCTCCAGCCCCTGACCAGCGGTAGCGGTAAAGGTCCGAGCCCCCACCGCCGACGAGCCGAGACAGGCGCTCATTGCCGAGTGCTCAGACTCAACCGGGATATACTCGGCGTCCAGTTCACCGTTGGCTACCAGCTCAGCCAGATGCTCCACAATGTGGGTCTGGGGGGTGATGGGGTAGGCGGCGACAACATCGGCATTAGCCAGTTTAACTGCCTCGCCAATTGCCAGCGAAACCTCAATGCCAACCCTTTTTGTCATCACTCCTCACTCCTCCTCGGGCACCATGGTAATGGCTCCCGGCCAGCACTCACGGGCACAGATGCCACACCCCTTGCAATAAAATAGATTAGCCTCAAAATAACCATCATCATTCTGCTCAATACACCCCTCGGGGCAAAAGATGTAGCAGAGGCCGCACTTTATACACTTGCCGGAATCAAAGATCGGTTTTTCCGACCTCCAGTCGCCGGTCTTATACTGGCTGGCATTTCCCGCCTCAGTTACTATTGAGCCAAGTTCCAGGTCTTTCCAGGTCAATTCGCCCTCAGGCTTGGTCATCAGGTCTTACTCCCTTACTTCGGTCTCTTCGTAGGCTCTCTGCATCGCCTTAATATTTTTCTCCGCCAGGCGACCAAAACGCTGCTTTAATGGTTCCACCAGCGATTCCAGCTTAACCACCCCCGTGGCTTTAAGTAAGGCTCCAATCATGGTAGTATTGGTTATCGGAATCCCCAAAACCTCCCTGGCGATAGCGGTGGCATCAACCTTAGCTAGTTTACACTTAGTCTTAAACTGAGCTTCGATGTCCTCAAACGAGCCTCGGGTATTAATCACCATCAGCCCGTTTTCCTTGAGCCCCGAAGCGACATCCACCACACCGAGCAGCCCGGGGTCAAGCACCACCACCACATCAGGACGGGTTATCTCCGCCCTTATTCTTATCGGTTGCCGGCTGCTTATCCTGACAAAAGCCAGTACCGGCGCTCCCCGCCGCTCCGGTCCAAAGCTGGGGAAGGCATGGGCATACTTATCTTCACTTATTGCCGCCTGTGCCAGCAGTTCTGCGGAGGTAACCGCCCCCTGCCCGCCGCGGCCATGCCATCTAATTTCAACAAGACTATGTTCTTCTGCCAACTTGGTCTCCTGACTAATACACCAACGCCCCTGGAGCGACTTGAACGCTCGCACCCAGCTCCGGAGGCTGGTGCTCTATCCACCTGAGCTACAGGGGCGAATACAACTTAATATCATAACCGATAGTAAGAGATTGATGCAAATAGTTAAGCCTCCTCCCTTGGCGTCCTGACCACCAGAACCGGTATCTTGCTAGCATGCACAATCTTATTAGCAATGCTGCCAAAAACCCACTTCTCAATGCCTGAGTGGCCATGGGCAGATATAGCAATCAGACTGACGCTCTTTCTCTTGGCGAACTTAATAATCTCCCCGGCAACATCATCACCTATCTTGAGACTAACGCTCACCTTGCCCTTCTTCACCGCCAGGCGCTGGCAAAGCCGCTCAAGGTACTCTCTGGCTTCTGTCTTAGCCAGTTCCATTTCCTGCTCGGGGTAAAGGATATAGTCCAGACCACCAACGGTACGAACATGCTGCCCCGCCGCCACCACCCCGAAGAGGATAACCTCTGACCCCAGCCTGTCAATAAGCTTACGAATATAGGGCACGGCGGCTTCGCCAGCTTTAGAACCATCCAGGGGAAGGAGGACCCGCTCCAGCAGCCGCTCCCGGGGCGCCTTCCGAGGAAGCTTGGTCGCCCTGATAAGCATCACCGGCACCTTCGTTGTGTGAAGCAACTTAGTGGCGACACCCCCCATTACCCACCCCGTTATGCCGGAGCGACCGTGAGACGCCATAATGATAACGCTAACATCATTCTTCTCAACATATTTAATAATTTCCTCAGCCGGTTCACCGCTTAGAACCACAGTTTTGACCCGGGCACGCTTCTTGAAGTGCTCCTTCACCCGCTCTGCCACCTCTTCCACATAAAGCTGGTGCATATGGCGATACTGGTCCTCTTTAGGCTCATTGACATAGAGCAGGACAAGCTCAGAGTTGAAGGCTATGGCTAGCTCCTCAGCATAGGCAAGGGCTAGCTCAGCCAGGTTAGAACCATCCAGCGGAACAAGAATTTTTTTCCACATTTCTCTCCTCCTCCATTAAGCGTATCTTAGCACCAAGTACAGCCAGCACAGAGATACCACCAAAATCATAGACGGCACGGCGTACTTGCAGAACCTCCCCCAACTGATGGGATGGCCTTCCCTTTCGGCAATGGCTGTGCCGACAACATTAGCCGAGGCGCCGATGGGGGTAGCATTGCCACCAATGTCCGTGCCTAAGGCTAAAGTCCAGCTTAATGTGGGCAAGGCTAAGCCGTGTGTCTGCGACAGGTTGGCAATTACCGGCACCATGGTGGCAGCAAAGGGGATATTATCAACAATGGCTGAGGCAAAGGCAGATAGCCATAATATAAGGGGTATCACCAGAATCAGACTCCCCCCGGATATATCGCCGATATACTGGGCAAGCATTCTTAAAACCCCCGTCGCCTCCAGCCCCCCAACGCATATGAACAAGCCAATAAAGAAGAGCAGGGTCCGCCAGTCCACCCTCTTAATAATATGTAACGCCCCTCTGGTTGCCGCCAGCAAGGCAAGAAAGGCAGCAATAACACCAATCAAAGCCAAGGACAGGCCGGTTTGAGCATGGGTAACGAGCAAAGCCACCACCGAGACAAAGATGCCAGCGTTTATCAAGAACAGGCGGCGGTTTACAATCGCCTCCGCAGGCTCGGGGCGTGCCTTGAGGGGCAAACCGGGGGCACCCTTAGGCGGAGCCAGAATCTTGCGGAAGGCGTAGTAAAAGAAGCCCAGGCTTAAAAGCATCCCTCCCCAGGCAACGGGACCGGTATTAAGGGCAAAGTCGGTGAAGGTATACCCGAAAGCAGTGCCTATGATTATGTTAGGCGGGTCACCACACATGGTGGCAGCCCCTCCGGTATTAGCGGCGATAATCTCGGCAATTATTATGGGGACGGGGTCAAATTTAAGCAACCGGGACAGCTCAATAGTTACCGTAGCCATAAATAACAACACGGTGATACTATCAATGAACATCGCCAGGAAGCCGGAAAGGAGCATGAAGGCAATCAGGATGGGAATGACGCGGTAATTGACCAGCTTAGCCACATAGAGGCATAGCCAGCGGAAGAACCCCACCTCCCCCAAACCCTCCACCATGGTCATCATGCCGCCAATAAAGATAATGGTCTGCCAGTTTATGCCATGCGATATTACCGGTTCCTGCCCTGGTAACCAGAACCTTAATTCTCCCAGCTGCCCAAGGTTCAGTACGTTGAGAACCGCCTCCGGACTTTGCATGATAATAAGGAGGACGATTGTCAGGGTAAGACCGGCACCGATAAGAGCCGGTATAAAGCGATGCACCTTGCCCACTATAATCGCCACGAACATGGCAACGAAGATAGCGATGGCAAGGATTTGGCTTAATACCAGCATCTATTC
>CAZUHO010000029.1:0-8737 GCA_964620725.1 uncultured Dehalococcoidales bacterium | reverse complement strand
CAGCTGGTGCCCCACCTCCACCTCCACCTCCTCGGCGGGCGAAGGCTCTCAGGCACCCTTGGCTGATTTACGATACTCAAAAAAGGCAAGCAGGGCGGCGATGCTCTTGGCATCACAGATGGCGCCCGAGCTAATAAGACCGAGGACCTCACCAAGCCGTACCCGGACTAACTTGATATTCTCACTATCCTCAGCCTGAAGCGGGCTATGGGTAAGGTCGGTGGCTAGAAAAAAGTGGAGGTATTCGGTGCAGTAACCGGGGGAGGAATAAAAACCACCCAACCGCTCCACCTTTTGGGGGAGGAAGCCCGTCTCCTCACGCATCTCCCGGCGGACGCAGTCCTCGATGTCCTCGCCAGGTTCAATGCCGCCGGCGGGAATCTCCAGCAGCTCCTTCTCCACCGGCTTGCGAAATTGGCTGACCAGCAGCAAATTATCCTCATCGTCAAGGGCGATAATAGCCACGCAATCGCTATGCTCCACAATCTCCCGCGTCGTCTCCCTGCCGTTGGGCATTTTTACGGTATCAACCCGCAGCCTTACTGCTCGCCCATCATAGATTAGGTCGCTGGTTATTGTCTTTTCTTCAGCCAATTCAGCCCCCTTCATTTCGGCTCGACGGCTTCAAATTACGGACAACGGCTATCTCACCACAGTCAGGGAACTTGGGACAGCGGTAGCACTCAGTCCAGACCTTTCTTGGCAGCTCCATCTTATCAGCCTGGGAAAAGCCAAGCTGCTCAAAAAAGGCTGGCTTGTAAGTCAGGCAGAAGATGGTGGTAATACCAAGCTCCTCAGCCTCCTTAAGGCAAGCCTTAACTAACTTGGCGCCAACGCCCTGCTCCTGGCTACCCTCGACTACCGCCAGCGACCTTATCTCTGCCAGGTCAGACCAGAAAACGTGCAGTGATACGCAGCCGAGCACCTCCTCCCCCTGCCTGATGACAAAACAGTCCCTGATGTTCTCATACAGCTCACTGAGAGAGCGGGGCAGCATCTCGTCCTTTTCGGCAAAGTAGTTAATCAACTGGTGCATCTGGGGGACATCGCTGATTTTGGCTTCTTCTACCTTCAATCTACTGCTTTCCTTTCAGCTTCCGCTCCAGAGAAGTGTAGAAACTGGCTTCAGGATGAATTCTCAAGAACCGAGCTATTTTAGAGCTATGCTTTACCGTTATAACGGCGCCGCTAGTTAGGGGCATGTTTATATGACCATCAATACCCAGCGTTGCCTGGTGAGTAGTAGCCAGGCTTAGTCTGACCACCGCTGTCGCCGGTAATAGCAGGGGGTAAGCCGGACTGAGGTGAGGCATTACCGGTAATAGCAAAAAATCCTCAGAGTGGGGGTGGAGGATAGGACCGCCGGCGGCCAGTGAATAGCCGGTGCTTCCAGTGGCAGTAGCCACGATAACGCCGTCGCCCTTATAGGTGGTCAGCACCCCGCCGTCAATGCTGGCTTCCACATAGACGACGCGGGCTACCGCCCCCCTCGCCACCACCACATCGTTCAGGGCATAAAAGGTGGAGGGTGGCTCAGACTCACCAGGTTGAAGCTCGGCCTCAAGCATCGCCCGCTCATCAACCCAGCCCCCTCCCTCAAGCAGGGCGGGGAGCTTATCCTTGGCTTCATCGGCGCTGAGTTCGGTCATGAAGCCCAGCCTGCCCAGATTTACCCCGGTGACAGGTATCTCGGCGGGAAGTGCCAGCTGAGTGGCACGAAGGATAGTGCCATCGCCGCCGATAGTGAGGATTAGCTCGGTGCCATCCACCAGACCCCTGGCTTGCTCCCCCTCCCATGCCGAGCATAGCCAGACCGATACCCCCTTAGCCGCCAGAAAAGCCTCCAGTTCCTTAGCCAGGGTAGAGGCAGCCTGAATCTTAGGGTGATAAAGAATACCAATCTTTTTTATAGTCATTACCGTTTCCGCCGACGAGGGGGAGATTTCTTGAAGCCAAGGACAACACTACCCACACCCCCGACCAAAAAAGCGATTGGGCATACAAAAACAGCCATAATAAAAGTGACCGGCTCTTCTACGCCGACCCAGCTACCCATCACATTGTGCATAATTATGCTGACAACCATCGCTGCGGCGGAAGCCCCACTTAAGAGTAAGAACACCCTGGGCATCCCCCCTACCTTTTTCTTCACCGTTAAAACTATGAGTGCCACCCCCAATAAAAGAAGGAGAGCGCAAGGGACGATAAAGGAGAGAACCCTCACCAGAAGAAGGAGATCCAGCGGTACACTTAGTGGAACGAAGATAAAAATAAACAATAAAAGGAAAACGGCGACCAATGCCAGAAATATTGACCAGAGCAATTTCCCCTTCACTCTTAGCCTCCGGCTCTTATGCTCGCTTTCTTTTAGCCCGTGCCTTAGGGCGAGACTTCTTCGCCGGCAAAGACTCCATGACGCCGATGACGATACTACCCACCATCCCGACTAAAAAAGCGAGCGGGCAGACTAAAATCGCCATGATAAAGAAGACAGGCTCGTCTCCCCCGCTCCAGAAGTCAGCGCCAAGGAAGTAAATAAACAAGCCGTAAACCACATTGTGCAGCACAGCAAAAACAGGCAGTCCTACGGCGGAAGCCCCGGTTAAGAGCAAGAACGCCTTGAGCATTTTCTTCAGCTTTGCCCTTGCCGCCAGGACAAGCAACGTCACGCCCAGCCCAAAGAGGACAGCTAGCCCGGCAAAGAGAGCATAACCACCCGGCATGTCCGTGAACATCATGCCCATCTCTATGACAAAAACCCCGACCAACGCCCAGAATATTGACCAGATTAATTTTCCTTTCATTTTAGCCTCCGTAGGTAAATAGCAGGACTAGACCAACACCAAGAGCAACGATGCCAACACCCAACAAGATGTAAAGGATGCGAAGTTTCCTATTCATTTCTTGCCCCCCCTTCCACGCCTATCCTGCGTGGTCTTACTGAGCTTTTTAATCGCCTTGCCTGATTTAAACCTGTTCAGGTTGACAAAGCCCCTGGTTCGGTTCACCAATTACCTCTTCTTTTTCTTTTTGCTGAAGGCAAAGATATAGATTATGGGCAGTATGCCCACGGTATTGAATATGAAGAGACATATAAACCAGACAAGGTGAGCATTTCTGCCCGCCCGCCACAGAGCAACCCCCCTCCACGCCAAATCCCATGCTGTTAATACCAGTAATAGAGGTATTAGCCACGGTACACTGGCAATACATGCATCTAGCGGCATTTCTACCCCCTTTTAATGACTTATCATACCATATTAAGGAGGATTGGTCTAACAGGGTATCTATTCCCACCCACCGCCCTTCTTAGTAATATAACGAGACTCACGCCATTTGGTTAGGCTAGAGTTTAAGAGGGGCAAAACCCCTCTCCCCATTTATATCTTTTCCCACCCACCGCCCTTAGAGGTATATAAGAGAAGCAAAACCAAAGTGGGTGGGTGGGAAGAAAGACGTAAGTTAAAAATGGGTGGGGTGGATAAACAAACCCAAGCTAAAAGCCGAACATCCTAGCTGCCATTTCAGCCAGCTTCATCCCGTAGGCGGGGATAATGCCCAGCAGCAGCACACCGAAGCAGGAGATAGCTAGAGCCAACCTAAGCGCCCAGGAAGAGGGCACCTTTGCCTTTGAGGCGGGCTCGCCCAGCCACATTACCTTGACCACCCTCAGATAGTAGTAGGCGGATATCACGCTGTTGATGACGGCAATGACCACCAGCCAGAGCAGTCCCTGCTGCACCGCCCCGCTGAAGATATAGAACTTAGCCATAAACCCAGCCGCCGGCGGCATGCCAATCAGTGAGATAAGGCAAAGGGTCAGGGCTAAAGCCAAAAGCGGCGCTCGCCTGCCCATCCCCGAATAGTCGCTAATCAGGTCGCTATCAAGCTTGCCCGAGATGGCGATAATGGCAATAAAGGCACCGAGGTTGGTCAGGGCGTAGCTGGCGAGGAAGAAAAGAAGCCCGCTCCTGCCCACAACGTCCGCCAGTGGAGACAATCCCACCGTGGCTAACCCCACCATGAGGTAGCCCGCCTGAGCTATACTTGAATAACCCAGCATTCGCTTGATGTTGGTCTGGGGGAGGGCGATTACATTGCCCAGGGTCATGCCGATAGCCGCCAGCACGGCGAAGATTAACCCCCAGTCCAGGCTCAGCCACGAGGGAAGCCCGAAGGCGGAGTAAAAGACCCTCAGGATAACGGCAAAGCCGGCCGCCTTACTGGCTACAGATAGATAGGCGGTTATCGGTGTTGGCGCCCCTTCATAGACATCGGGTACCCACATGTGGAAGGGCACGGCGGCAATCTTAAAGCCGAAGCCGGCTATCATTAATACTATGCCCAAGATAAGCCCGGGGCTGGCTAAGACGCCGGATAACGAAAGCGACTGGATAGCCTGAGCAATCTCCCCCAGCTGGGTCTTGCCGGTAAAGCCGAAGACCAGCGCCATGCCGAAGAGCAGCACCGCCGAGGCTACCGCCCCCAGCAGCAGATACTTTAACGAGGCTTCGGTTGACTTGGGGTCTTTGAGAAAGCCGGCCAGGGCATATAAGGAGATGCTGGCCAGCTCCAGGGCGATATAGATGGAGATTAGCTCGGCGGTAGCCGCCATCAGCATCATGCCTAAAGCCGATAACAGCACCAGGGCATAGTATTCGCCCTGAAAGCGAGCCATCTTGGAGACATAGTCCGTCGAGGCCAGAATAATCAGGGCGGCGATGACCAGAAATAGCAACTTAAAGAAGAGGGCAAAGTTATCCACCGCCAGCGTGTTGAAGAAGATGAGGGTCGACGGGAGACCGCCTCCCCACATGGCTACAGTGAAGCCGGCGGCAACGACGATACCAGCTATGCTCACCGCCGCCAGCCACCCCTTCTGCTTGATGAACAGGTCAAGCAGGATGACCAGTATGGCAGTAGCCGCCAGGGTCAGCTCCGGTATAACTAGCCCAAGATTCAACATAGCCTAAGCACCCAATAACCTCACTATGGGCATAACGCCCATTTTAATAATATCGGTCAGTATTGCCGGATAGATGCCGACCAGCATAATCACGGCCACAAAGATAAACATATATACCCGCTCCAGAATATCGGCGTCACGAGCCTTCTTGAACTGCTCCAGCACCTGACCATAGAAAACGCGCTGGAGCATCCACAGGATATAGCCGGCGGTAATAACGATGCCAAGGACGCCAAGGATGGTATAAATCTGAATCCCGGCAACGGTGGTGCTGGTAAAGCTGCCGACAAATACCAGGAACTCGGCGGCAAAGCCGCTGGTGGTGGGCAGCCCCAGCGCACCTAAACCAGCTACCGAGAAGACAACGGCGATAATCGGCATCTGCCTCGCCAGACCACCCAGCTTTCGTAGGTCCCTCTCCCCAGCGTTGTGCATCACCAGACCGGCCATGGCAAACAAAAGCCCGGTGATAATGCCGTGGCTGAACATCTGCAAAGAAGCCCCCACCATACTCACCTGCCCCAGGGCAAAGATGCCCAGAAGCACGTAGCCCATGTGGCTGATGCTGCTGTATGCAATCAGCCGCTTTAAATCGGTCTGCCTCAAGGTTACCGCCGCCCCGTAGAGGACATTGACCACCGCCAGTATTACCAGAATAAAGGCATACTCGCGGGCAACGGCGGGGAAGATGCCAACGCATATCCGGAGCATGCCGTAGCCGCCCATCTTAAGCAGCGCCCCCGCCAGCACCACGCTCACCGCTGTCGGGGCATCGGTGTGGGCATCGGGCAGCCAGGTATGCAGCGGAAAAACGGGCAATTTCACGGCAAAGCCGATAAGCAAGAAGAGGAAGATAGCGGCGGCGGGCATAACCGACTGAACCATGGCCAGTCCACCCTGGGCTATCTCCACCATGTTGAGACTGCCGGTGGTAAAATAAAGGCTGAGAATGCCGGCAAGCATCATAGCGCTGCCGAAGAGGGTATATACCACGTACTTTATCGCCGAGTATTCTTTTCTTCCCGTCCCCCAGATGGAGATTAAGAAATACATGGGGATGACCTCTATCTCCCAGAAGAGGAAGAACAAAAGAAGGTCAAGGGAGCAAAATACCCCCAGAATACTCGTCTCCAGAAGCAGGAGCCAGGCGAAGTACTCCCTCGATCTGAGGTTAATCTTCCAAGAGATAAGCACCACCAGGAAGCCGAGGAGAGCCATCAGTATCACCAGGGGCAGGCTCAAGCCATCCACGCCCAGGTGATAGTGGGCGTTGATAGCTGGAATCCAAGAAAGCTTTTCCTCAAACTGGATTACCTCAGCCGCCCGGTCAAAGATGGTAAAGAGATAAATAGATAGAGCCAGCGAAACAAAGGTAAAGACGGCGGCAATCCACTTAATCACCCGCCCCGACAAACCGGGGAGAAAGGCAATTAATATTGCCCCCACCGCCGGCAGGAAGATTATCCAGCTCAGATAATTAAAGTCCAACCCTCGCTCCTATAGACATTCTTTCTACCTCACTCCCCCCATTCCCGTTTTTAGGTTTTCTTCTTCCCACCCAACCCGCCCATTAAGGGCTTCGCCCCTCTCAGACTCTCTTTGTTAACTCCTCTCCTTCAAGGGCGGCGGGTGGGAAAAGATATAAAATTGCTAAAAAATCTCCTTAGCCAAAGAAATACACACAGGCAATAATCGCCAGGATACCTATGCCCATAAACAGACCATATAGCTGCAGCTGCCCGCTATGCGCCTTGCGGATAGCCCTGCCCGTAGCCATAGTCCCATAAGCCACCCCGTTCACCGCCCCGTCAACACCATAGGTGTCAAAGAGCTGGAAAAAGGCAAAAAGCCCGCGCACCAAAAAGTTCTTCACAATGACCCTTTCATAAAGCTCGTCAAACCAGTACTTGCGATAGAATAAGATATACAGCGGCTTGAAAACGCTGCCCATTCGCTCCGCCGATAGCCACCTAGCGCTGTACATCACGTAAGCCAGTAAAATGCCCAGACCGGCCAGCATTAGCGACAGCCAGGGCAGGGGGTGCGCCAGGATGCCGAAGAACCCCTGGGCAAAGCTATGGGTCTCGCCGTGACCGAAAAACTCGCCGAAGGCGCCGGTGACATTCCAGAGACCGGAGACCACCGCCAGTACCGCCAGCACCACCATGGGCATAACCATAACCGACG
This sequence comes from uncultured Dehalococcoidales bacterium, assembly GCA_964620725.1. Lineage (GTDB taxonomy): Bacteria > Chloroflexota > Dehalococcoidia > Dehalococcoidales > BS750m-G39 > CAVTZP01. The sequence goes on along the minus strand of CAZUHO010000029.1, from coordinate 1,584 downwards.
GCGACTCATGCGGCTTGCCGTGAGCCTCAGCGCCACCCCGGTACTCGCCGCCGAAGGTCAGGAAGACCACGCGGAACATATAGAAGGCGGTCATAAACACGGTTATCATCGCCAGGTAGAATAGAATAGGCTGGTTTTGCAGGGATGCCGCCAGAATCTCGTCCTTGCTCCAGAAGCCAGCAAGGGGCCAGATGCCGGCAATACTCAAGCTAGCGATAACAAAGGTGGCATAGGTCCAGGGCATAAATTTGCGCAGTCCGCCCATCTGCCTCATATCAAAGGTGCCGGTGGCATGGTTGACACTGCCCGCGCCAAGAAAGAGGAGCGCCTTGAAGAAGGCGTGATTAAAGAGGTGAAAGATACCGATGGCTATCCCCCCCACCCCCAGCCCCAGCATCATATAGCCAAGCTGGCTTATCGTGGAATAAGCCAAGACCCGCTTGATATCGGTCATCACCAGACCCATGGTGGCGGCGAAGATAGCGGTAAAGCCGCCGATGACGGCTACCGTGGTCAGCGCCTCAACCGAGTGCTCAAAAAGGGGATAGCAACGGGCAACGAGAAAGACGCCGGCGGCAACCATGGTTGCCGCATGTATCAGGGCACTGACCGGGGTGGGACCCTCCATGGCATCGGGCAGCCAGGTATGGAGCGGGAACTGGGCTGACTTGCCCACGGCGCCGGCAAAGATGCCGATAGCCACCCAGGTAAGGAGGGTGCCCCCCAGCGCCCCGGTTATAGCCAGGGAATGAAGCTCACCGATATCAAAGGTGCCGGTGTTAAAGAAAAGCAGAAGTATTGCCGCCAGAAAGCCGAAGTCGCCGAGGCGGGTAACAATAAACGCCTTCTTGGCGGCGTTAGCCGCCGCCGGACGGTGGAACCAGAAGCCGATTAAGAGATAGGAGCATAAGCCCACCATCTCCCAGAAGACATAAACGAAGAGCAGGTTATCGGCTAAAACCAGCCCCAGCATGGAGGCGGTAAACAGGGACATAAAGGCAAAGTAGCGGTGATAGCCGGGGTCGCCGCGCATATAGCCCTGGGAGTAAATCTGCACCATAAGGCTGACCAGCGTAACCACGATGAGCATCACCGCCGTCAGCGAATCAACCATCAGCCCCAGGTGAATGGTAATGCCCCCCTCAATAACCACCCAGTTAATATCGGGCACCGGCAGTGAGTGACCGGGGGCAGCCATAACCTCAATTAAAGCCCAGACCGATAGGGCAAGGGAGCCGATTAAAGAGGCGATGGTGATATAACCGCCAAGCTTGGGCCTCTGGTTAAAGAACGGCCTGAAAAAGAGCGATATTACGGCAAAAGAAAAGAGCGGCAATAAAAATATAAGCCAGACCAGTTGATACGGCATCACAGCTTCCTCAATACCTCCTGGATGACATGCTCCTTATCCCCGGGCACAAGGATAGAATAGGTAGCCAGCTCCCTGTCTCTGGGCTCGCCGGAAGCGGGGAGGATGCGGGCGGGTATGCCCTCGCCCTCAAAGAACTCCTTCCACATCTCGGCGGTCATTAAACTGCTTGCCTGTTTAACCTCTACCCACATCTTTAGTTTCTACCTCTCCCC
>CAZUHO010000028.1:1170-8815 GCA_964620725.1 uncultured Dehalococcoidales bacterium | reverse complement strand
CGCCGGAGCCCAAAACCTACTCAGCCCCGCCGGAGATGACGATTGACACCAGCAAGCAATACACCGCCACCATTGAGACCGAAAAGGGAAACCTGGTACTGGAGCTATTCGCCAGCGATGTTCCGGTAACGGTCAACAACTTCGTCTTCCTCGCCCGCGAGGGGTTCTATGACAACACCACCTTCCATCGCGTCATATCTGATCCCCCATTTATGGCTCAGGGAGGAGACCCCACCGGCACCGGCATGGGCAACCCCGGCTACTTCATTGATGACGAATTCAGCGAGCACACCCATGTCACCGGCGCCCTATCGATGGCTAACGCCGGCGCCAATACCAACGGCTGCCAGTTTTTCATCACCTATTCTCCCCAGCCCCACCTTGACGGCGTTCATTCGGTATTCGGTCAGCTAACAGAGGGGATGGACGTCCTGGAACAAATCGAGGCGGGCGACAAAATAATACGAATAGTGATTGAGGAAAGCTAATCTAAGAGGGGCGAAAGCCCCTCTTTTAAATTCTTCCCCTTCCCCTTGATAAGGGGAAGGGGATAAAGGGGATGGGGTCACCCTAACTAATCATCCTTAATGCCGTGGTCTTTAAGGTAATCAATGGCATCCTGAATGGTGGCTATCTTCTCCGCATCCTCATCCGGTATTTCAATCTTCTTGCCTGATTTACTAAACTCCTCCTCCAAAGCCATTATCAGCTCGACCAAATCCAGAGAGTCGGCACCTAAATCGTCAACAAAGCTGGCTGACGGCACCACCTCGGCTTCATCCACACCGAGCTGATCCACAACTATCTTCTTTATCCGCTCAAAAACTCCGGGCATCATTTACCTCCCTATTTTCTACCTACTAGCAAGGGCACTAACCGAACCAAGGACGCCGTTAACAAACCTCGGCGAGCTATCGCTGCCAAACGTCTTGGCTAACTCGACCGCTTCATTTATGGCTACCTTAACTGGGACACTATTATCAAGTAAAATCTCAAATATTGCAAGCCTCAAAATATTCCTGTCCACGACGGGTATTTGCTCCACCGGCCAGGCCGGGGCAAAGTCCTTAATATGCTGGTCAATCTTCTTCTTATTCTGAAGCACACCGCTAACCAGCCCCTGGGCGAAGGTGGCATTCTCCCCGGACAGCCCACTCTCGGCCAGAAGATGGGGCAAGACCTTCTCCACATCATGCCCCACCGCGTTGACCTCATATAATGCCTGCAGGGCTAACACCCTGGCTTTGTGCCGCACTCCCATAAAGTATCACCCAACCTGAGCTAACATTATAGCATTCTAACCAGAATTAAATACATGGCTAGGCTACTGCCATACCCCCGTCCACACCCAAGACCTGCCCCGTAATATAGCCCGCCTCTTCAGAAGCAAGAAAAGCAACCGCTTCCGCCACATCGCGGGGAGAGCCAAAGCAACCAAGGGGAATCCGCTTTTTAAGCTCCTCCCTCCACTCCTCCTTTAATTGCTTCGTCATCTCGGTATCAATAAAGCCGGGGGCAATAGCATTGACCGTTATGCCGCGGGAGGCTACTTCCTTGGCAATAGTACGGGTAAAGCCAATAATACCGGCTTTGGCGGCGGCATAGTTAGCCTGCCCCGGATTGCCCATGACGCCGGTAATACTGGAAATGCTGATAATCCTGCCTGAGCGCTGTTTAACCATATACTTCAGCACGGCTCTGGTGCAGAGGAAGACGCTTTTCAGGCCAACGGCAAGAACGCTGTCCCACTCCTCCTCCGTCATCCGCAGCAGGAGCTGGTCCCGGGCGATGCCGGCATTATTCACCAGAATATCAATCCGGCCGTAGGCGGCAATAGTTTCCTCCACCAGCCGCTCAACCTCTGACGATGAGCTAACATCGGCTAGGACGGGCAGAGCCTGCCTGCCCAGAGCCTTAATCTCCCCGACCACGGCTTCAACCGGCTCAACGTCATTGACGACGACATTAGCCCCGGCTTCAGCCAGCCTCAGGGCAATGGCTCGCCCTATCCCCCGCCCGCTGCCAGTAACTATGGCTACCTTATTAGAAATGTCCACTAATCCACCCCAACCTTCATATTATTAACCGCTTCGGCATCACCGATATTAACAATATTAGCGTTTCTGTCTATTCGCTTAATCAGACCAGCCAGCACCCTCCCCGGCCCGAGCTCAATAAAGGAGGATACCCCATCACCCAGCATATATTCAACAGAACGCTGCCACTGGACACAATTACACAGCTGCCCCAGGAGCTCCTCCTTGACTGATTCGGCAGTGGTCAGTGGCTGAGCGGTGGTATTGCCGATAATGGGCACGGTTGGCTGGCTAAAGGAAAGTTTGGCTATAACCTCAGCCATGCCGTCAACCGCCGGCTGCATCAATGAGGTATGAAAGGCGCCGCTCACCTGCAAGGGAATTACGCGATGCGCCCCCTTAGCTTTAACTAAATCCATAGCCTGAGCTAATTTCTCCTCAGCCCCGCTAATGACTATCTGGCCGGGGCAGTTAATATTGGCAATGCGAGCACCGCTCTCGGTGCAGACCTCAGCCAGCACTAGCTCATCAAGCCCGATTATTGCCGCCATGCCCCCAGGCGTTATCTGCCCTGCCTCATGCATCAGCCTTCCCCTCTCCCGCGCCAGATAGACGGTGGTGGCAAAATCAAGCACCTCTGCCGCCGCCAGCGCCGTATACTCACCCAGGCTGTGACCGGCAACAAAGGTGGGCTCAAGCTGGCTAATATCCCGCATCGCCTCCAGGCAGGCAAAGCTGATAGTCACTATCGCCGGCTGGGAGTTTATCGTCTGGAGAAGCTCATCCTCCGGACCATCAAAGCATAGCTTGGACAGGGGAAAACCCAGCGCCTCATCAGCCTGGCCAAAGACGGCTTTAGCCGAATCAAAATTCTGATACAGGTCACGCCCCATCCCCACCCATTGAGCGCCCTGCCCGGGGAAGACGTAGGCTACCTTCATCGACTCAGTCATAGGTCATCACTCAGCCTTCTTTTTTGGGCTTTTGACCTCGATGACCTCCCTACCAGCATAGCTCCCACAGGTGGGACAGGCACGGTGAGACAGCTTAAGACTATGGCACTGAGGGCAATAGTCCAGGTGGGGCAAGACTAAACCAAGATGACTGCGTCTCTTACCCTGTCGCGCCTTGGCGTATTTTCGCTTGGGTAAAGCTCCCACGACTTATTTTCCTTTCTCCTTATCGTTCGTATCAGCAGAGGCTACTTCCTGGGGTGGGCAGTTACAAGGTCCCAGGTTAAGATTGCGGCCACAACTAGGACACAACCCGGCGCAGTCCTCACGGCAGAGCGGCTTCATGGGGATAGCCAGCAAAGCGCGCTGGCGCAGTGCCTCAGTCAAGTCCAGAACATGGCGCTCATCAATGGTGAAGCGGTCAGGGTCACCGGGGGAAGGCAGAGAAGCGCCGCTATTCACATCTGTGGTCGGGAAATACTCCTCTTCAATATTCAAGGTTAATGGACAGTTAAATTGGTTTAAGCACCGGCTACAGGTAAGCTCAACCTCGGAATCCACCACCCCCTTGACCAGGATGCTGCTGTCGGTGCGGGTCAAACTGATATTACCCCGCACCGGGCTGTCGTTGCCACTACCGGTAATATCAATAACGCCGTCCACATCATAGTCCCGCACCGAGCCTATATTTCCTTTAAGTAGCTGGGCTACATTTATCTGCATGAACTCCCACCTCCACTCCAGAGGTAAGCCTCCTATTATAAGATAAGCCTCATAATCACTGTCAAGCTTGGGCAGAACCAACTATTTATTCCCCCGTTCTCTTTTTCTTCCTCAGCGCAAAGGCGATCTCATTCCTCAGCACCTGGTTGGTACCCTCATATATCTGGGTAATCTTGGCGTCCCGGAACATCTTCTCAATGGGATAATCACGCATGTAACCAACACCACCAAAAACCTGCATGGCATCGGTGGTAACCCTCATCGCCGTGTCCGAGGCAAAGACCTTGGACATCGCCGACTCTCTGGTAAAGTCCCTTGCCCCGCTATCTATCATCTTGGCGGTGGCATAGACCAGCGCCCGAGACGCCTCCACCTGAATCGCCATATCCGCCAGCATCTGCTGGACCGCCTGCTGGGCAAAAATGGGGTGCCCGAACTGAACACGCTTCTTGGCATAGTCCACGGCTGCTTCCAGAGCCCCCTGAGCCAACCCTAACGCCTGGGCGCCTAAGCCGGGACGGGAGTAATCCAGCAGCTTCATGGTCATAATAAAACCCATTCCCTCCCGACCAATTATATTCTCCTCGGGAACGAGACAATCTTCAAAAACTAACTCTCTTGTTGAAGAAGCACGAATGCCCAGCTTCTTCTCCTTCCTGCCGAAGGTGAAGCCGGGCGTGTCCTTCTCCACCAGAAAAGCGCTGGCACCGCGGGGTCCCCTCTCCTTATCAGTCAAGGCAATAATGGTATATATCTCAGCATCACCACCATTGGTGATAAACTGCTTGGTTCCGTTAAGGAGATAACCTTTATCGGTACGCGTAGCCGTTGTCTTTATGCTACCGGCATCACTGCCGGCAGTTTCCTCGGTTAGGCCGAAAGCAGCCAACCTCCTGCCGGCGGCAATGTCAGGAAGGAATCTGCGCTTCTGCTCATCGCTGCCGAACTGCAAAAGGGGTAATGTCCCCAGCCCGCTGGCGGCATAACTAACAGCGACACCACTACACACCCGGCTCAACTCTTCCACCACCAGACACAGCTCAAAAATACTACCACCCAGACCATCGTATTCCTCAGGAATATAGACACCGAACAAGCCGGCGTCGGCGAGGATTTTCATAATTTCCCAGGGAAACTCCTCCTTCTCATCAAGCGCTGCCCGCACCGGTAATACCCTTTCCTCAGCTATGGTTCGTGTCAGGTTCTTGATTTCCCTTTGCTGCTCAGTTAAAAAATATTCCAAGATGCCCTCCTTGGATTTCGCTACTAGGGTAGTCCATTATAAGCCAAGCTAAACAGGCGCTGTCAAGGCGATTACCTTGACAGTACGGTAAGCCCAGTTTACAATGCTTAAGGCTTGATACTAACACCAGCCTGATAGATAGAGGGGTGATTTTAATGGTAGCCAAGGCGTTTGTCCTAATTGAAACAGCGGTGGGCAGAAATAAGGAAGTAGCCGCCGCCCTGGAAAAGTTAAAGGGGATGAAATCGGTTGATATTGTAACTGGTCCCTACGATATTATCGCCATAATAGAAGGAGCCAGTCTAAACGATATTGGTGACCTGGTTACTGGAAAAATCCACCCCATCCCCGGCATCTCCCGCACTGTAACCTGCCTCGCATTACGCACCGCCTAGATTTCAGACCGCCAGACTCAGACTAAGGGCTAGAAGGAGAGAACAGGCGTGGACTTTAGACTAACTGACGAGCAGGAAAAATTCAGACTTGAGGTTCGTAAGTTTCTGGAGGATGAGATAAAACAGGGTCTATGGCAGCCCACGTGCGATGCCTGGATAATGGGGCATGACCCCGAGTTCACCAAAAGGGTGGCAAAGCAGGGCTGGATTGGACTAACCTGGCCCAAGGAACACGGGGGGCAGGAGCGTTCCTTTATTGACCGCCTTGTCCTGACCGAAGAGATGCTCCGCTACGGGGCACCGGCCGCCTGCCACTGGTTTGCCGACCGCCAGATAGGCGGCGCCATCGTCCACTACGGCACCGAAGAGCAAAAGAGGGAATTACTGCCCATAATCTTAAAAGGCGAAGCCTATGTCGGTCTGGGCATGAGCGAGCCCGACGCCGGCAGTGACCTCGCCTCACTTAAGACCAAAGCCGCCGAGGACGGCGATGATTATATCATTGACGGGCAGAAGACATGGACCAGCGGCGGCAGCAAAATGAACTGGATTTACCTGGTAGCCAGGACCGACCCCGATGCCCCCAAACACCGTGGCATCAGCGAGTTCTTCTTCGAGACCAGCCTGCCCGGGGTTGATGTTCAACCCATAGTTGATATCACCGGCGGGGTGCACTTTAACGAGGTCTTCTTTGAAAACGTGCGCATCCCCAAGAAGTGTCTCATCGGGGAGAAAAACAAGGGCTTTTACCAGATTTTAAACCAGCTTGACTACGAGAGGAGCGGCATGGAGCGGCTGATGGCTAACTACCCCCTCTTTGACGCCCTCATCAAATACACCAAGGAGACCAGGCGCAAGGGCAAGCCTTTAGCTGAGGACCAGGTTATTCGCCCCAAGCTGGCTCAGCTCCAGATTGAATTTGAGATCGGGCGGTTACATATGTACCGCGTGGCTAAGGTCATGGACGAGGGGCGGGCGCCGAACTGGGAATCATCCATGAGCAAGGCATACGGCACCGCCTTTGAACAGCACCTTGCCAGCACGGCGATAGAGATTATGGGGCTCTACGGACAGCTTTCACCCCAGTCCAAGTGGGTGCCGATACAGGGCATGGCTTATCACTCATACCTCTCATCCAAGGGCTACAGCCTTCAGGCCGGGACCTCAGAGATACTAAAGAATATCCTGGCTTTAAGAAAGCTGGAACTACCCAACCAATAATCGCAGGCGACTAGGAGGCATGATAATGAATCTGGCTCTCTCTGAAGAACAAGAAATGCTAAAGAAAATGGCTCGCGATTTTCTTACCGATAAGCTACCCAAGGCGGTGGTTAAAGAAATAGAACAGAGCGAAGCCGGCTACTCAGCGGAGTTATGGCAGGAAATGGCGGGGCTGGGCTGGATGGGGCTGGCATTTCCCGAAAAGTACGGCGGCAGCGGCATGAGCTTCCTTGACCTGGCAGTGCTCTTTGAGGAAATGGGCAGGGCTTGCCTCCCCGGTCCTTACTTCTCCAGTGTGGTTCTGGGCGGCCTAACCATTGCCGACATCGGCAGCGATGAGCAGAAACAGGAGTACCTGCCCCAGATAGCGGGCGGTGATATAATCTTCACCCTCGCCCTGACCGAAGCCAGCGCCAGCTACGATGCTGACATGGAGACCAGGGCTACCGCCGATAAGGACGGCTATCTTATAAACGGCACCAAGCTCTTTGTCCCCGATGCCCATATTGCCGATTACATGCTGGTGGTAGCCAGGACCGACGAGAAGGCAGAGCCGGAAAAGGGGCTCACCATATTTATTGTTGACGGCAAGAGCCAGGGCATAAGCTCTACCGTGCTAAAGACCATCGCTAACGACAAGCTGTGCGAGGTGGTCTTTAAGCAGGTAAAGGTGCCCAAGGAGAATATACTGGGCGAGTTAAACCAGGGCTGGAAAGAAGTGCAAAAGATAATCCAGAGAGCCGCCGTGGCTAAATGTTGCGAGATGGTGGGCTGTATTCAGCAGGCGCTGGACATGACGGTCAGTTACGCCAAGGAAAGAAAGCAGTACGACCGTCCTATCGGCAGCTTTCAGGTTATCCAGCACTACTGCGCCGATATGGCAACCGATGTTGACGGCACCAGGCTTTCCACCTATCAAGCCGCCTGGATGCTGAGCGAGGGTCTTCCCTGCACCAGGGAAGTAGCCATTGCCAAGGCATGGGCCGGTGAAGCCTGCCAGCGGGTCATGGCTCTAGCCCACCAGATTCACGGCGCCATCGGCGTTACCATAGACCACGACCTGCAATATTATAC
>CAZUHO010000028.1:0-1070 GCA_964620725.1 uncultured Dehalococcoidales bacterium | reverse complement strand
AGGACACTCTTGACCTCGGTATGGTCGGCATCGCCATAGATAACGACCAAAAAGCCACTTCTGGCTAAGCGGCGGGCGGCAATCTGGACACGGTGAACGAAGGGGCAGGTGGTATTAATTACCTCAATATTCCGCGCCTTAAGCTTCTCCTCCACCTCCGGGCTCGCCCCGTGAGAGCTAATAGCCACGGTATTGCCCTTTATATCATCTACACTGGGCACCACCCTGACCCCAATCCCAGCCAGCCTCTGCAGCACCTGCTGGTTATGCACCACCGCCCCCAGCGTTTCCACGCCGCCGCGCTCACGGGCAAGCCGCTCTAAGATATCAATGGCGCGCTTAACCCCGTAGCAAAAACCGATTTCCTTGGTCTTCTCAATCTTCACCGCTTGCCATAAACCCCGCGATATTTTGGAGGAAGGAGCTCAGCGATACGCTCCATTATTAAATCAGTATTCTTAGTAAGCCCAGCCCTGGTTGATTTCTTAGTCGGCAGACGAAAGGGGCGACCGATGTTGATGGTTATACGGGGGCGGTGGAATATCCAGCCTATCCCCCTGACCCTCTCTGTGCCGCTAATGCCCACGGGAAGGATAGGCACATCGCTACGCATGGCAATCAGCGCCGAGCCGGGGTAAGCCGGTTGAAGCTGGGCGCTCTTGCTCCTTGTTGCCTCAGGGAACATGATCAGAGCCAGACCGTCGGCCAAGACCTGCTCTGACTGGCGAAGCGCCTTCCTATCCAGCTTGCCTCTATGTACCGGAAAAGCGCCAAAGCCGCCGACGAAGCAGGCGGCTAAGGGGGAGCGAAACAGCTCCTCCTTAGCCATAAACATCATCTTTCTCCCCAGGCTAATGCCAATCAGGGGGGGGTCGGTGAGATTAAGATGATTAGCCACCACCAGCACCGGTCCCTCGGCGGGAATATTCTCCCTGCCCCTGACCTCACACCGGGTCAGCAGGGCAAACAGCACCCTCGCTATTACTCTGCCCACATAATAAAACCAGGGCAATGTTTCTACTCCAAAAAGTTTTAACAATTATACCCTCAAGCAAAAGCAAAGACAAACG